>DASUFM010000074.1:0-9724 GCA_036274535.1 Blastocatellia bacterium | reverse complement strand
GACGGCGCCGCCGAAAGCGAAGATGACAAAGGCCGAAGCCCTGCGGCAAGCGGCCCTCAGGTTGATGAAGAACCCGGCTACCAGCCATCCGTTCTATTGGGCCGGCTTCGTGCTGGTGGGCGACAGCAGGTGATACCGCTGGCAAACTCTTTTGTGGGACACATTTAAATTGTCCCACTTCTATTCCGACTGATAAGCGGGACAATTTAAATGTGTCCCACTTCTTTTATTCCTCTGGAGTTTGCCAGCGGTATCGCGGATGACGGCTTACGCGGCGATCGCCTTCTCCCGCCGCGCGTCCCACTTCATATACCTGCTCTTGCGGTAGGAGTCGACGGCCATCCTCACGGCCACGACTGCGTAATAGCCGGTCATCACGTCGCACTTCAAAGCGTCGCCGTTGCGGATGGCGTTCTGCAGATTGCGGTGATGCAGGAGGATGTCTTCGCCGCCGGTCTTCGTGTGAACGATCTCTGCTTTGTCATTCTCCTTGTTGAAGCGTCCCTGCGGGCGGATGACGAATCCCTGGCGGGTGAATTCCAGCGTGGCTTCGTGGCCGCGGATCACGTGCGGGATGGGCGTGTCGTTGGCCATCGAGGAGAGCACGACGACCGAGAGGCCTTCCGGATAATCAATCATCATGTTGAACGTGTCGGGAATCTCAGCCGCGCTGTCGCGGAATTCCCACTTGCCGCCGACGGCGACGACGCGGGTTGGGAACTTCAGGTCCACCGCCCGTATGATGCGCGTGAGGCGATGGACGAAGAGATCGGTCGCGATGCCTCCGGAATAATCCCAGTAGCGCCGCCAGTGCAGAAACCTGTCCAGGTCGAACGGCCGTTTGGGAGCGGGCCCCAGAAAGGCGTTCCAGTCAAGGTTCTCACCCGGTCGAACGTCCTTGTCAGGCATGTCGCTTACCCAGAAATCGCGTTTATAATTGCGCGAGTAATCGATCTGGGCCTGCACCACCCGGCCGAGTTTGCCCTCTTTGATATATTTCTGCGCGGTCTCATAAGAGTCGTCGGACATCCCCTGCACGCCGACCTGCATTTTGACCCTGGTTTCCCGAATTTTTTTGACGACCTGTTTGGCCTGGTCGATTGACCAGGTCATAGGCTTCTCGCAATAGATGTTCTTGCCGGCTTCGGCGGCGTCCAGGGTCATCCGGGCGTGCCAGTGCTCAGGCGTGACGATGGCCACATAATCGATGTCTTTATTATCGAGAATTGCGCGATAGTCTTTGATCGGAGTCGCGCCGGTCGTCGCGGCCGCCTGATCGAGCCGCTTCTGATAAACGTCGCAAACCGCGGCGATTTCGACATTGTCCGTCTCCTTCATCCTCATCAGTGAAGGAATATGCGCTCCCTGCGCCAATCCGCCGCAGCCGATGATTCCGACGCGGAGGCGGCCGTTTGCGCCTTTAACTCTGTTTGTGCTCGCGGCTGTGGCGACGATTGAGGCCGCCGAAGCCGACACGAATGCGCGACGACTGATCTTATTATTTTTCATAACCTGCCTGTTTAAATGAATTTATATTTTATATTACGTAGACGCGGAGTTTACAGCGCCGGTTTCGAGATTGCAGGGGCGATTGAAACTAACCGCTTGAGACCTATGCGGATAAGTTGTTCGCTACGCAATTAACGGTTAAACGAGACTTTGTCCAATGTGAGATCTCACATTGGACAAAGTCGAGCTAAGAAGAGGCCTTGTTGCCGGAATCGCCGTCAAAATTTATACTTTTGATTGGTTCAATTATTAAGCTTTGTAAGGACTCATGACTTTCAATTTTACGACAGCCGGAGAATCTCATGGACGGGCTCTGATCGCGACGATCGAGGGCTTGCCCGCCGGCCTGGCCATCGAACAGGACTTCATTAATCATGAACTCTGGCGGCGGCAGCAGGGTTACGGGCGCGGCGGGCGGATGAAAATCGAGACCGACACAGCGCAAATCATCACGGGTGTGCGGCATGGCGAGACGCTCGGGACGCCTGTGGCGATAATGGTCGAAAACAGGGATTTTAAGAACTGGCTCGAAGTGATGTCGCCAGAGAGGCCGCAGCAGGCGCTCGAACGCGACCGCAAGGTGATCAGACCACGGCCCGGACATGCGGACCTGGTGGGCGGAATGAAATACGACCGGCGCGATCTGCGCGACATCCTGGAACGCGCGAGCGCGCGCGAAACCACGATGCGCGTCGCGGTCGGGGCCTTTGCGAAATTGTTGCTCAGGGAATTCGGCGTCGAGATCGCCAGCCACGTCATCCGCCTGGGCGAGATTTCGATCGAAGATCAGGAAATCGGTTGGGAACAGATCAAGGCAATCTACGATGACGCGACGCTGCGATGCGCCGACAAGGCCGCTGAACAGAAGATGATCGAGCGCATCGACCGCGCGGGCGTGGAAGAGGGCGATACCCTGGGCGGAATCTTCGAGGTGGTGGCGAAGGGCTGCGCGCCGGGACTGGGTTCCCACACGAGCTGGTCTGCGAAGCTCGACGGCCAATTGGCGCAGGCGATTATGTCCATTCACGCGGTCAAGGCCGTCGAGATCGGCGAAGGCGTCGCAAACGCGTCTAAGCCTGGTTCACAGGTTCACGACGAGATCGTTTATAATGAGGATCTGCGGACATTCGGCAGGACATCGAACAGCGCCGGCGGTCTGGAAGGCGGGATGACCAACGGCGAAGAACTGCGCGTAAGAGGGTACTTAAAACCGATCGCAACCCTGCGAAAACGCCTGCGCAGCGTCAACATCGAGACCAAGGAGCCGATGGACTCCGATTTCGAGCGCTCGGACGTGACGGCGGTTCCGGCCGCCGGCGTGATCGGCGAAGCCATGGTCGCCGTCACTCTGGCGCGCGTAATGCGCGAAAAATTCGGCGGCGATTCGATGCGCGAAATGAAACGCAACTTTGAAAGTTATAAACAGCAGATTTCAGAATATTGAGACTAGAAAGACAAGGATTAACGATCAATGATTCTACCAATCGTTAAATATGGCGACCCGGTGCTGCAGAAAGAAGGCGAAGACGTAACCGGTATTGACGGCAAACTGGCCGAATTTGTCGACAATATGTTCGATACGATGTACGAGGCCAAGGGCGTCGGTTTGGCCGCGCCACAGGTCGCGCTCTCGAAGAAACTTTTCGTAATGGATGTCAGCGGTGGCAAAGAGGCCAAAGAACGCATTGTCTGCATTAACCCCCAAATCGTCGAGACTAAAGGCTCCGTCGTCAACGAGGAAGGCTGCCTGAGCTTTCCCGGAATCTATTTTGAGGTCGAACGTCCTGAGGTCGTGACCGTCTCGGCGATCGACGTCAACGGCAAGGAATTCACTTTCGAGGTCGAAGGCCTGGGGGCGCGCTGCGTGCTGCACGAAACCGATCATCTCAACGGCAAACTCTTTATAGAATTTCTCAGTCCGCTCAAGCGCGACCTGCTCAAACGCAAGATCAAAAAGAAAATAAAACTGGGCGAATGGGAGTAATGCGATTATCCGAAACAATACTTCGTTCGGGGGATGGGGCCTTGGAATACCGACAGAATGTGATACTTTCCATCTCCTGAATTCTCCCAATGCCAGAGGCGCGATAAGAAAGACATTTCAATGAGCATTTCAATGGGTAACGGGATTGTCATACGTCTGGCCGGAGTCCGGCAGCCCACAACCCGCATCTTTCATCAGGAAGTAATCAGCGTCGGCACGGCGTCCGATTGCGATGTGGTGATCGAAGCCGAGGGATTTTCCCTGCCGCAGGAAGCGGTCATCCTGACTCTACGGCGCCGGGAGGAAGGTTACCGAATCACGACCGTCGATGCGATGGCCGGAGTCACGCGCGACGGCGAATCCGTGGCCGTCGGCGACGCGCTGAGCGACGGAGACACGTTCTATTTCGGCGAAACCGGCATACGGTTGCGCGCCTTCGCATTGACCGATTCCGGCGACATTACGGAATCGCTGCGCCTGGGCGTGACCGTGCTGGCGAACGCGCGCCCGTCCAGGTTGACCACATCCGTGATGGCCGGGGAGTCTGACGAGGCCGAAATCTCCAAGGGGCGACGCTCCATGCCGCGAACCGACATCGCGCTTGTCTTCGTCAAAAAGCTATTGCGCGAGTTGGTGGCTGAAATCCCGCGAGGCGCTCTGTATGCGATCGCCGGGATCCTCAGCGTCATCGCTTTCGTTATAATCACGATCATTTCCGTCAACACCCTCGGTTTTCTCGAAGGGCGCCGCAACAACAGGGCGATCGACGAATTGAAACAAAAAGTGAACGACGTGAGCGGCGAAATTGACAAACTCAGCGCATCTTTGCAGGAGGCGCGCACCGAGACCAGCAATATTCGCAGTTCACTCTCGCTTCCGGAGAAGATCGTCAACAGCTATGGCGAGGGCGTTTGCCTGATTTATGGGACTTACGTCTTCGTCGATCCGCGGGTCGGCGGAGGCGGCGAGGTCAAATTCAAAGAGCCGAGCGGGAATGAAAACCCGATCGGTCCCGACGGCGCCGTCAATCTGGGCGTCGACGGCAATGGGCGCGTCTACGAAGTCGAATTTATGGGCACCGGATTTCTCGCCGCCAAGGGCTTCGTGCTCACCAATCGTCATGTCATTCAGGCATGGGACGAAGACGATATAGCCAGCCTGATCATGAATCGCGGATTCCGCCCAAGACTCAAAGAATTGTTGGCCTACTTTCCGCAGACTTCTCAACCGTTCAAGCTGACTCCCGTTAAAACCTCTTCCGATCAGGACGTCGCCCTCTGTACGTTTGATCAGGGCGGCGCGGAATTGCTGCCGCTGCCTCTGGATGAATCAAGCGACGGCGCCGGCGCCGGCGTGGCCCGTGGGCAAGCGGTTGTCCTGCTCGGCTATCCGGCCGGCCTCGAAGGCCTGATCGCGCGGACCAACAACATCAGTAAAGCCAATCGCCGCCTATACGGCAATCTCTCATATCGGACTCAGCTCAACGAACTGGCGGCCAGTTCAAAGATTATTCCACAATCGACGCAAGGCCACATCAGCGACGTATCGCCGCAACTGGTTTATGACGCGCGCACCGACGAAGGAGGATCGGGCGGCCCGGTCTTCGGGGCCAACGGCAAGGTGATCGGTATTAACCAGGCCATCCTGATGAGTTCACAATCAACAGCCAGTTTCGGCGTTCCGATACGGCACGGCCTGGCGCTCCTGAAAAAACATCAGCTGTCGCTATCCGCTAAGAAATGAGGATGGAGGATCGAAGATCGAAGATGGAGGATCGAAGATCGCGATCCTCCATCCTCCATCCTCCGTCCTTCAGTCCCTCTGTCTCTCTATCCATCTGTCTCTCTGCCGGCGGATTGCGGGGCTGAACAGCGGACGGTTTCCCGGTGGCGCCATCTGGAGGGCTAATTCGCGGTATACGTAAAACTGGTCGGGAGTCAAAATCTGCCGGAATTGTGATTCGATATCCGTTTGCAACCTGAACCACTCAGCTCGCTTCTGTATGACCTGTTCAGTGAGGTCCTTCACCTTTGCAGGATCATAGGTGTCGAGGCTTGCGGAATCGGCGCCGTAAATCGCCTCACCCAATTGCGCTTCCAACTGATTCAATTCCCGGCGCGACGACCGCAGCCGGTTTCCCACTTCTCGTCTAAGTTCTCTGATCCTGATTTTCTGCGCGGGAGTCAGATTGAGTTGCCGGAAGATCATCAGAAGCGCCGCCCGATTGCCGAAGCCCGGGATCCATAACGACAACTCCTCCCGCGCAAAGGGCGACGGAATGCCCCCCGGCTGAACCGGCGCGCGCTCTTCTTCGGGCCGGCCAGTTTCTTCATCGTTTGGGACCGTCCGCTCCTTGCCCCCATCCGTAGTCGTCAGCTTATTGGGATTGTCAGCGGGGCGAGTCGCCTTACGGTCAATCCTCCTTTGAATCCGCCGGCGCAGAACCTGAGAAGAAACCGTGTCGGCGCAGAAAATCATCACGCAGATGACCGAGAGCAATATCGCAGCCAGGGCCGAAGCCCTGGAGCGCAGGCATCCCTGCCTCCGTGGACTCTTACAGTGTTGTGTTGGGGCATCATTTGTTTTCATCTTCCGTCTCCCAACGGGTCGCTGGAATCATCCATGGCGAAAAACGCGCGGATCCCAGAGTTTTTTTGCCGGTTAAGCCTGCGCATCTCCTGTTGCAGGACAGCCTGGGCGGCCTTGATCTGCGCCTGCTGTTCGGCCCTGGCGGCCAGCATCTTCGTCTGATATTCGGAGTCGAGCCGCTCTTTGAAACTCGCGAGCCGGGCGCCATATAGCTCTTCCATCTTCCTGCGTTCTTCGGTCACGGCGTTTTGAACCATCAGATTGATCTCTTCAGGCGAGACCGCCGGAGCGACAGGCGCGGGATTTCCGGTCCGGCCAAAACTGACGGTGAGATCGCCATCCCTCAGGCTGATTCTGGTTTCGGAGATTGACAACGAGACCAACAACACCGCCGCAGCCGCTCCGATGAACGCCGCGCCGCGGGCCCAGACCGGGAACATTCCGATCATCTCACGCAAAAGATCGAGCCCGCTTCGCCGCGGCGTGAGTTCCGGACGGACAATCTGTTCCAATTGCCATGCGCCCAGATCACGGCGAACCCGCCCGAAGGCGGTCAACCCGTTGAGGCACTCGTCGCAATCATCCAGGTGACGCTCGAATGAGGCGCGCTCCGCCGCATTCGCCTCGCCGTAGAGATACGTCACCAGATCTTCCTCGCGCCCGCAGTCATTCCGGGAATCGAATTTATTCTTTTCGCTGTCCATACTACTCTCCTTACAATAACCCCCGCATCCTTTCCAGCCGGGCGGCCATCTGCTGCAATCCGGTATAAACACGCGATTTTACCGTGCTCACCGGAATCTGAAGGATTTCAGCTATCTCGGCGAAGGTCAGCTCTTCATACTCTTTCATTATGATTACCTGCCGCATCTCGGCGGGCAACGACTGCAGAGCTTTCCTCACCATTTTGGCGCGCTCGTCGCGCTGCAACCGCTCGGGCAAATCCTCCAGGCCGTTGTCGGCGATCTCGTACATGCGCCCGTCGCCGTCTTCCTGGTCAATTGATTGTTCGGCCATCGCGCTATGTTTCCGGAGCCGCGAATTGCAGGCGTTCAGAGCGATCCGGTAAAGCCAGGAAGAGAATTTGGCGTCGCCGCGGAACTTCCGCAGGTTCCGAAAAGCCGCCAGAAATGTCTCCTGGCAAACGTCGCGCGCGTCCTCGTCGCGTCCGAGCATGCGCAACGACAGCCCGTAAATGGACCTCTCCCATCTTCGCACCAGTAAGCTGAACGCGTCGGTCTCGCCGGCGAGTGTCCGCTTGATGATCTGATCATCGCTGAATTCCATAAATCGATAATTGAATCAGATCCACTCTCTTTCGAATCGTCGTTGTCGGCCGGGCCGCCGGGGCGAAAAATCCTAATCATCTGGGGGCGTTCACAGCCAATTTTCACACAGTTTTAGACGTCCGGACCAACAATAAAGCCGAAAAAGTTTCTCGCGCGAATAAACTTGTAGTGCAGGATGATCCAAAACGCCGGCCATGGAGCGTATAGAGTACTGGCTGAAGACGGTACTCTATGCGCTCTGGTTTAATGGTAAGAAATATACCGAAAAACCTGATGACGGGACTACAGCGCGTATTTTTCGATCAACTGAGGCTTCATGTCAGCGTAGAGCTTGATGCTCTGCTCGATGATGTTGAGCGCGTCGAAGCGGCCCATGAATTTCTCGACCTTGACCTGTTTGTTTTCAAGAGCCTTGTAATCTTCGAAAAATCTCTTGACTGCCTTCAGCCGGTGTTCGGGAAGTTCAGAGATGTCGCGGTAGTCGCGGTATTCAGGGTCGTCATAATGGACGGCGATGATCTTATCGTCCTCTTCGTTCTGATCGATCATCTGCATGACGCCGATGGTTTTGGCGCGCATGATGCAAAGCGGCGTGACTTCGACCTGGCCGAGCACCAGCACGTCGAGCGGGTCGTTGTCGTCGCAGTAAGTTTGCGGCAGAAAGCCGTAATTGGCGGGGTAATGGACGGCGCTAAACAGCACGCGGTCGACGCGCAGCAGGCCGGTCTGTTTGTCCAGCTCGTATTTGACCTTCGAGCCGATGGGAATTTCGATGATGCAATTGAAAATTTCCGGGGCCCGATCGCCGAGCTCCACATCGTGCCAGGGGTTCATACACCTCACTTTCCAAACATGCGCATGTGTCTCGGCGTCAACATCCACCGCAATAATCCCGGGCCGCGCGGCGGCAAACTCGAGACCTCAATCGCGCAGATCGAACCCTTCTTGAATTCGATGTTGAGATTGCGATTCCCGGTCAGCAGGAATGAGGCAAGTTCCGCCAGATCGGGCAGATGCCCTACAAGCAACGCGCGGTCGAACTGATATGCGCCGAGTTCGAGAAAAATTTCAGCGTGACGCCCCTCGCCTTCGATAAACGCCTTGCCCGGCGCCAGCGACTCGATAATCCTGACTTTATGCTGCAGTTCCAGGGCGTCAGCGATCACTTCGGCGGTCTGACGGGAGCGCAGCAGAGGACTGGTCAGAATGAGGTTGAATTTCATCCCGGCCTTGCGCAAACCGACGGCAGCCATCTTCATTTTCTCGCGTCCTTCGGGGGTCAGAGGACGGTCGGCGTCTTTGACCACGCCAGCCTCCCCCAGGTCGGCGGCAATTCCATGCCGCATTAAGTAAAGCTCAATCAAAGTGTTTCCTCCTAAAGCAAAAGGCAATCAAGCTTCCACACAGTTTCCACATATATAGATTAAAACAAAAAGTCTTTTCAGTCCCGCCGATTTCAACCTTTCTGGGTATTCTATAAGAAATAGAACATCAGCCATGAATGAACACGGATGCCGCCTTTCAATTCGTGTCCATTCGTGTTTATTCGTGGCGAAATTCTTTAACCTCAAAATCCAGGGTTAGAGAACGAACTGCCCCAGATGAAGGCCGGGATTATTTAAAGCCGTTCGCAGCGCTAATTCGAGCGCGGGCCGCGCGTCTTCAGGGGTGATGACCGCGTCGACGAACCCGCGCGCGGCGGCGAAGCGGGCGTCAAGTTGCCGCTCGTAATCGGCGCGCACGCGATCCATTTCGGCGCGCAATTTTTCGTCAGGCTGCTTTCCCTGCTCCTTTAACTTGTCCAACTGGCTCGAAAATAACGCCATCACCGCCGATTCGCCTTCCATCACAGCCATCCGTCCTGTAGGCAAAGTGAAAATGAAATCGGGATCGAAGCCCTGTCCGGCCATCGCGTAATACCCTGCGCCACTTGCGTGGTTGACGGTCAATACGATCTTCGGAACAGTGGCGGTCGCCATCGCTTCAACGAAGCGCGCGCCGGCGCGAATAATGCCTGATTGTTCGGCTTCGACCCCGACCATAAAGCCCGAAACATCCTGAATGAAGAGCAGCGGCGTTCCGTGGCGATTACATGTCTCGATAAAATACGCCGTTTTTTCGGCGCTTTCGGCATATATGATCCCGCCAATGCGCGGCGCCTTGCCCGACTCGCTCGGAATGAAGCCACGGTTGTTGGCGATGACGCCGACATTGACGCCGCGCAGGCGCGCGTGGCCGGTGATCACCTCCTTCGCGAAATCGGCCTGGAATTCGTCAAAGCTCTCCCGGTCCAGAATGCAATTGAGCATTTCCCGCGCGTCGTAAGGCGCGCGGTGGTCGGCGGGGAGAATAT
>DASUFM010000073.1:0-5278 GCA_036274535.1 Blastocatellia bacterium | reverse complement strand
ATTCAAGGACTCTCGGCCAACGGATACGGGCGGCGGTCGCCCTGAGCGCCCTGCTCGGTTTTGCGTTGTGGATCGGATCCGATACAGGCGCCGGCGCGACTACAGCGGTTCCACAAGACTGCATCCCAAATAACCATCCGGAGAAGAACCCGGGCGGAAAATCGGCGACATTCAGCACACAGGGCCACGTAGATCTCACTGGCGAGTATTTCCAGGCTCAGGGGACGAACGGGCGGAGCTGCGCGACCTGCCATACGGCGGAGGAGGCCTGGAGCATCACCCCGAGCACGTTACAGGACCTCTTTGACAAAACGGACGGGACTCACCCGATTTTCAACACGTTCGACGCCAACAACCCCAACATGGACGTCTCGACGCCGGAGGCGCGCCTTGCCGCTTACAGCATGATGTTGAGCCGCGGCGTATTCCGCAGGGGTGGCGCTCCACGGCCGAACTCCGAGTGGGAATTGATCGCCGCGGAAGATCCGCACGGTTTCGCCAACGTCAACCGGCTCGTGCAATGGCGGCGCGTCATGCCGACGATCAATTTCGGGCTCGGCGGCGCCACGGTCGCCTGGGACGGCGGCAACACCGTAGGGACTGACCTGCGCGCAGGGCTGGTCAACCAGGCTACTCGCAATGTGACGGGCGCGCAGCAAGGTCAGCCGGCGACGGCTGAAGTCATCGCGAACATAATCGACTTCGAAAGTTCGCTGTTTACCGCTCAAATCATCGTGCCGGGCGTCGGGCGTCTCGATTCCGACGGCGCGCGCGGCGGCCCGGAGGAGTTGTCGCGCATGCCGAAGGCTGCGGGGCGGTTCGATCTATTCGACGCCTGGATCGGTCACGGGAACCCAAGGCGCGCGCAGATCGCCCGCGGGCAGGAACTGTTCAACACTAAAGCCAGCGTCAGCGGACGCACCTGCAATGGTTGCCACAATTCGGTCAACAACGGCGCGAACGTCAACAACCTCCTCTTTGACGTCCGCGCAGCCTCGGCTGAAGCGCGCACTCCGGACCTGCCGCTTTACACATTCCGCAATAAAACGACGGGAGAAACCCGCCAGTTGACCGACACGGGACTGGGTAATATCACCGGGCTTTGGAATGACCTCGGCCGTTTCAAGACGCCGACGTTGCGCGCGCTCGCCGCTCGCGCGCCTTACTTCCACAACGGAATCGCCCCGACTCTCGAAGACGTTGTTCGTCACTACGAGAGGCGCCTGGGCTTCGTTTTCACGGATCAGGAACGAGCGGATCTGGTCGCTTTTTTGAATGCGCTTTAATTATATCTCGTCCCCGCCGCCCCCGCTGTCGCCGGCCCGTTACGGCGGCAGCGGCCTGGACGCGCCGGCCATGACGCTTCACAACAGCCCGCGCTCTTTAACTTCCAGATATTGGTTGACCAGTCGAAGCGATAATTGTCCCGCGGGCACGTCCAGCGCCAGTCCGCCTAGTTCGGTGATTCTGGCCAGGGCTTCTTCGCGTTGTTGGAGCAGTTCTTCGGCCACGCTTTGTTGATAGACGTCGGCGATTTTGCGGGGTTCTTCGGCCACCAGCGCGCGCAAATCCTTGTCGCCGATGGTCACGATCAAAGGCAGATGCCGCGGCAGCAGCGTCGCCGTGTAAGACAGCAGTTCGGCGGAAGCGTCCCGGTCAATAAGGTCCGTCAGGATCACGACCAGTGAGCGCCTCTTGCAATTTTGCGACAGATACTGGAAGGCGCGCGCGTATGACGGCTCGATCATCTGGGCCTTGATGTTGTACAACGCTTCGGTCATCGCCGCGAGCTGCGCATGGCCCCGCTGCGGGGGCAGATAGGCGGCGACCTGCCGGTTGAAGACCAGCAATCCGATGTTGTCGCCGCCTCGCGTCGCGACGTATCCGATGGCCAGCGCGGCGTTGATCGCGTGGTCGAGTTTTGAAAGATGCTCGATGCGGGAGGTCATCAGACGTCCGGCGTCGATCATCACGACGATGCTCTGATTGCGTTCGATCTGGTATTGCCTGGTGATCAACCGCCCACGCCGCGCCGTGGCCGTCCACGAAATGTGCCGCATCTCGTCGCCTTGGACGTAATCGCGCATGCTCTCGAATTCGCGGCCCTGCCCGCGAACCCGCGTCTTTCTCGCTCCCAGAAGCATCTGGCGATTGCGCCGCGCCGACAGTTCATGACGCCGCGCCTCATTGATGTTCGGGTAGACTTTGACGTTCTCAGCCGCCTTGACGCGATCCTGTTTGATGACCAGCCCCCACGGACAGCGGCGTCGTACGACGACGTCGCCGAACCCGTAATCGCCGCGCGAAGCCGCGTAAAGCTTGTATCCGACTGTCGCCTGTCGGTCGAAAGCTTCACGGCGAGCAGGAAAGGCGACAAGCAAACGCTCGCCCCGCAACTCCAGTCCCGGCGGATATTCGTCTTTGATCGTCAGCTTGAATCGGCGCGGAAGCCGGTGGCTGACCATGATCCGGACTTCGTTCTCCTCGCCGATCATGAACCGGCGCGGCATGTGGCGGGCTATTTCGATCTTTGAGATGTCCTCCAGGCGGCGGTAATCGACGTAGGCGAGGAGCAGCAGGGCCAGGTCGTAAGCCGCAAGGCCCCATTTGGCGCCAGGCATGCCCCAGGCGAAAACCAGCGGCAGAACGCCCATCGCGAAAAGAATGAAGAATCGGCGAGTGAATATCATATGAATTACTAGCCACAGGGACGGAGGGCGGAGGATGGAAGATGGAAGATGGAAGATGGAAGATGGAAGATCGAAGATCGAAGATAGCGATCCTCGATCCTCGATCTTCCATCTTCGATCCTCTGTCTCTCCGTCCAACAGATTTTATCAGCGCGGCACTTCGACCGAGGCCACTATCTCGTCCAGGACCGAATCGGGTGTGACGCCTTCGATCTCGGCCTCGGAGCGCAGAAGGATGCGGTGGCGCAGCGCCGGGTGCGCGATGTCGCGCGCGTCGTCCGGCGTCACGAAATCGCGCCCGCGCATCGCGGCCAGGGCTTTGCTGGCCAGGAGCATGGCCACCGCCGCGCGGGGGCTCGCGCCCCAAAGCAGGCTCGGATGTTCGCGTGTGCGCCGCGTCAGGTTCAACAGGTAGGCCTGCACCCCGGGTTCGACTTTAGTGTCGCGGACAACCGCGCGGCAGCGCGGGATGACCGTCGGGTCATCGATGATGTTGAAATTCACGGATTCAAGCTTGCGCGCGTTGAAACCCGCCTGCCAATTGCCGATGACCTGCAACTCCTCCTCGAAACTCGGATACGAGATCATAATCTTGAACAGGAATCGGTCGAGCTGCGCTTCGGGAAGCGGATAAGTGCCTTCATATTCGATCGGGTTTTCAGTGGCCAGCACCAGAAACATCGGCGACAGAACATGACTTTCGCCGTCAATCGTCACCTGCCGCTCCTCCATCGCCTCGAGCAGCGCGGCCTGCGTCTTGGGCGGTGTGCGGTTGATCTCGTCCGCCAGCAGAATGTCCGTGAAGACGGGGCCGTGCCGCAGGGTGAATTGCGACGTGGCGACGTTGAAGACATTGGTCCCCGTTATGTCCGAAGGCATCAGGTCGGGCGTGAATTGAATACGGTTGAAGCCGGCGCCGATAATCCGCGCGATCGTTTTCACTGTCAGAGTCTTCGCGGTCCCGGGCACGCCCTCGAGCAGCGCATGCCCTTCGGCGAAGAGGCAGATCAGGATTTGATCGATGATCGCATCCTGACCGAAGATAATTTTCTGTGTTTCACCGCGAATGTGCGCGGCGACCTGGCTGACATATTCAGTCATGCGATTTGATGGCTGACTTTCCTTTCTATGATTTAAGAATATTTTGGGACGCGACAATATATCATGAAAACGCCTTCGCCCTCAGGCTGGAGGAAAATCATCCACTAAGCCACACAAAGGATATCTTTTGTGTGGCTTAGTGGATGATTTTCTTGTGAGAATTCCTGTCAACGATGTATAATGATTTTGAGCAAAGGCGCTCTATGCGTTTTTGTGAATTCAGTTGTGGTAATCGCCTGCGAAAGTCCCCATCCCCATCCCCTTTCGGTTGATTCCCCATTTGCGCCTCCCGGTCCTCTCTCATAATTATTGAGAGTTTTGTCTTTACAACTGTCTCCTGACTTCAGGCTGCGCTGTGGCTATGGTCAGGCCTCCTACTTTTAAAATATAATTGCCCCATTACCTTAAAATTTCAGATTCGGGATATGTCTTATGCCTAACCTCATCATTGGCTCACGCGGCAGCAAACTCGCGCTCTGGCAATCCAACTGGGTGAAGGATCAACTCGAGAAAGTATACGAGGGGTTGGTCGTCACGATCGAAGTCGTCAAAACCACCGGCGATAAGTTGACAGAAGCCTCGCTGGCGCAGATCGGCGGCAAGGGCGTCTTTACGAAAGAGATCGAGGACGCGTTGCTGGAGCGTCGCGTCGATCTGGCGGTTCACAGTCTTAAAGACCTGCCTACCACATTGCCGGACGGGCTGCACATCGCGGCGGTCACCGAACGCGAGGACGTCCGCGACGCGCTGATCGTCAGCGAAGATTTGCGCAAATACATCATCAATTCAATTGAAGATTTGCCTCGAAACGCCCGCGTCGGCACGAGCAGCCTGCGCCGGGCCTCTCAATTGCGTCACGCGCGGCCTGATCTGGAGATCCTGGAGTTGCGCGGCAACATCGATACCCGCCTGCGCAAGCTCTATGAAGGGGAGTACGACGCGATCATCCTGGCGTCCGCCGGCTTGAAGCGCCTTGGATTCGAACATGCCATCGCTTCCTACCTCTCCACTATGGAAATGCTGACCGCCGTGGGACAGGGCGCGCTCGGCATTGAAGCGCGAGTCGATGATCAGCGCGTGAACATGCTGCTGGAGGTGTTGAACCACCAGCCGACGCGTTACGCGACCGAAGCCGAGCGCGCGGTCCTGCGGAGCCTGGGGGGCGGATGCGCGGTTCCAATAGCGGCCCACGCGCAATTCAAGAAAAACAGGGTCAGCCAGAGGCTGGTCGTGGAGGCGCTGGTGGCTGACGTCGAAGGCCGGAACATGATCCGCCGCCAGATCGCAGGCCATGCGCAGGATGCGGAACAGTTAGGTTCCAAACTCGCTGATATGCTGATAGAAGCGGGCGCGCGTGACTTGCTTCCCAGGATCGGCGGCTCCAAGGACCCCGATTTCGCCCCGGCGCCCGCTGGCGAAACCGGCGAGACTTCCGATTCCATCAAAGCGGCTGATGGCCAGACAGTCGCTTCATCGTCGCCGGAGGC
>DASUFM010000072.1:0-7205 GCA_036274535.1 Blastocatellia bacterium | reverse complement strand
CGCGCTACCTCCAGACGAGGTAGCGCGGGTAAACAACCCGCGCCACATAGCGATCAGGCGATCACGGCCGGGCGCGTCGTGACGCCTTTGGCCAGCCGGTCGTTGACGGCCGCCCAGTCGATGTTCGAGAAGAAGGCCTCGATGTATTTCGGGCGTTCCGCCGGCGCGTAATCGCGTAAGAACGCATGCTCCCACACGTCCATGATCAGGACCGGAACGAAGCCCGCGACATTGCCCGTTTCGTGCAGAGTGATCCAGTGGTTCGACAATTTCCCGGCGACCGGATCCAGATAAGTGGCCGCCCACCCCACGCCGCGCATCTTGCCCGTCGCCACGAAGTTCTTCTTCCAGTTCTCATAACTGCCGAAGCTCGCTTCAGCGGCCTTGTGGAAAGCCGATCCCTTATCGGGGTCGCCGCTGCCGCCTTTCTTCATGTTTCCGAAATACCACTCGTGCAAAACCATGCCGTTGTATTCGAAGCCGAGCCTGCGGGTCAGCTCGGAAAAGGCCGGCATCTCTTTCGCGCCGATCTCCCCCTTCGACAGTTCGGCGATCTGCTCGTTTAGAAGGTTGGTGTTGGTAACGTAGCCCTCGTAAAGCTTGAAGTGCATCGCCAGCGTCCCGTCAGAGATGCCGTTCAAACCACTCAGATCGAATGTCTGCGCTTTATAAACAACATTGCCCATATTCGTTTATTGCCTCCTGAAATTTATATCTGTTGAAAACACAAAGGGCCAAAGGATCAAAGGAGGCAACGACAGACGCGGGATAAACTCCGAGCCATCGTCGCCCCTTTGATCCCTTGACCCTTTGTGCTTAATTTGTGATTCATCTGCCTATTGCGCGCGGCGCGTGAGCAGCAGCGCGGCAATGACGATTATACTCAAGATGATGATCAATCCGCCGGGCCAAATCTCGAATCCTTTCGAGATCGCCGAGCTTCCGAACCTGCCCAGCAACACCAGGGCGACAACCAATGAAATCCACCAGCCGGTGTTGTATGAGCCTTTCAACATCACCACCGCCGCGACAATGAGCGCTATCCCTGAAACGCCTCCTCCGATCAGCGAGGGCATACTGCCCTTTCTGAACCAGGCCAGCAGACCCAAAGCAGCCGTCAGAATTCCGTAAATCAACACAACCCATGGAATCATATGTATCTATGAACCTCGCTTATAAGCGTAGAAGTGATTGTTACAGCGGGGAGTCTGTTTTGAACGTTTGAATGTAGTAGAGATCGTCGAAATACTCAAGCGCGAATTTCCCCGCCTATGCCAACGGCAAAGTCCACTGCGACTGACTACTGACGACTGATCGCCAGCTACTGAAGGCAAACACACAATCTTTCCGATGAATGTGGCGTTTATTTGCCCGCAGTCGTCAGTCATCAGCGCCAGTCGCCAGCGCACATTCAAATCGTGAAATCGCGCCACATCGTCCGAATTTCGTCCATTGTCCCGTTCTTGAAACTTAAAGAAGAGCTTCAAAAAAATATCGCTTTTGCATGCCGCGACTTACAGGCTACCACAAGATATAGTTGAGAAATGCTGTTGACAGGCTGTATCTAGTGGACTATATTCCGGCTCGATCTAAGCCAAGAGGACAGCAAATCCGCAGCGGCTCAATGCTTTTCGTCAATTTTGTGGCAAGCGTTCCGAGCCTAGAACAGTCCAAGTGTCGCGTGGCGCCGCCTTCCCTGGCCGCAGTGGCTCGCGTCCCCCCCTGACTTTTCCGGACTTCTGCCCGTCTGGCAGTCACTTCAACATGAGATCAGGACAGAGGAAGATACAAGGAAAGAGCCATGAGCGTAAGCAAACAAAAAGTCATTAAATTCACCGCCCCGGCAGCTCACTATTCTCCGCTTGGAATCAACGCCCAACGCGTAGTCGCAAAACGCTATTCACTCAAGGACATCAACGGAAATCCGCTCGAACAATGGGATGACATAGTCAAACGAGTCGTCAGCCACGTGGCCAAAGCCGAAACCAATCCGGCCAGCCGCGAAGAGTTTATAATGAACATGATGCGGCTGATGGAGACTCGCGCTTTCATTCCGAACACGCCCTGCCTGGTCAACGCGGGCAAACCCAAGGGTCAGCTTGCGGCATGTTTCCCGGCCGGAACCATGATCAGTACGATCAACGGCCCCAAGCCTATCGAAGAGATCAGCGAGGGCGATCTTGTCCTCACTCACCGCGGCAGGTATCGCCGCGTGACCGAGACTATGCGGCGCGAGGGTTATCTATATCGCCTCAAGATCGACAAACTGCCGGAGATGCGCGTGACCGGAGAGCATCCATTCTTCACCGATCAAGGCTGGATTGACGCGGCAGACCTGGAACCGAAGCGCCATTTCGTCCAGATCGGCTGCTCCGCCGAACGCGCCGAAGAACCGATCACGATTGATATTGCGGGCGTTCAGGCAGGCGAGTTCATCTATCAACCTAATGCTGATCGCAAAATGCGCAGCGGCCCGATTTCGCGCCAAGTTTCGCCTGTGCGCGCAGGCGTTCAAGTAGACGAAGAGATCGCCTGGCTGCTAGGGATGTACATCGCCGAAGGCTCGATTACTGACGGACGTGACATTCGATTCACGCTCTCGGCGGACGAACAGGAGTATGCCGACCGCATCTGCGCTATCCTGCAAGACCGTTTGGGGCTGACCGCAACCAAGACCGTGACCAATCACGAAGCGCGCGGCAGTTCATGGCTCAGCGTGCGCGTCAACTCGAAGTTGTTCGCTCTATGGTTGCAAAACAACTTCGCCAGCGGATTCAATCACAAGCGCGCGCCGCAATGGATGATGACCGCCGACGAAAGGATTCAAGCGGCTTTTCTCGAAGGCATCGCGGACGGCGACGGTACGCCGATCAACGCGCAACAAATCCGCATCACACTCTCGAACGAAATCCTGGTCAGGCAACTTTTCGAGATCGCCACACGGCTGGGTTATTACCCGTCGCTGTGCCCGGAGCACATGCCGCCGAACGCGAGCGTTCGCCCGTGGTCTGTCTCCTTCGGACCTACTTACAACGCCGGCATGGTTCGTGGCGGCTTCTATCGAGTGCGCGAGGTTGAACTGACCGAAGAGTACGCCACTGTATACAACTTCGAGGTCGAAGAAGATCATACCTATGTCGCCAATCAGGTCGTCGCGCATAACTGCTTCGTCCTGCCAGTGCCTGATTCACTCGAAGGAATCATGGAGCATGCAAAATACTGTGCGCTCATTCATCAGAGCGGCGGCGGCACGGGAATGACCTATGAGCGTCTGCGTCCCGCAGGCACGCCCGTCGGAGAAGGCCGCGGGATGGCTTCAGGCCCCGTCTCGTTCATGCAGATCGTCAACACAATGACCGAGACAGTCAAGCAGGGCGGCGTCCGGCGCGGCGCGAATATGGGCATTCTGTCGGTTCATCATCCCGACATCCTGCGATTCATTCAGGCCAAGACCGATCAGAAGTCGCTGACCAATTTCAACATCTCTGTTACGGTGACCGACAAATTCCTGAAAGCCGTCGAAAACAAAGAATGGTTTCAGACTGAATTCGAAGGCAAGCCGTGGGAGCGCCCGGTCTTCGATCCGCTGGCGAAGAGCGACGACGGAGAACATGGCGGCGATTACACATGCAAGGGCCAGCAACCGCCGAAGCCGGGGATGGTTTACGCGCCGGACGTCTGGGAGCGCATCATCGCTTCGACTCACCGCTGGGCCGAGCCGGGAATCATCTTTATCGACAACGTGAATCGTCACAACCCGCTGCGCAACTCTATGGGATTGAAGAAGGCGTCCAACCCTTGCGTGACCGGGGACACGTTGATCTTCACCGGCGACGGCATCTTTACGGCAAAGGAACTGTTTGACTCACAAAATGACGTAAGCGCCGTGATTGACGGGCGATTTGGGCACGAACAACGCACTGCTCAAGCCTCATCCGTTTTCTGGACAGGTCATAAACCTGTTTTCCGTCTGGTAACCAAAGAAGGTTACACGCTGCGCGCAACAGGCAATCACCAGATCATGACGCCTGGTGGTTGGGTTGAACTGCAGGACCTCAAGCCTGGCGATCGCGTTCACGTCCTCAATCGTAAAGGCGGATTCGGCGTGGAAGGATCGCTTGAATCTGGGCGAGCGATGGGAATGATGATTGGAGATGGAGACCTTGCCAGCGAAGTATCGTTTCACCGCGGAGGCGCAGAGTACCGCGGAGGTTTCGCAGAGGTTTCAGAGAGTGTTTCTCTCCTCTCTGCGCTTCCTCTGCGTTCTCCGCGCCTCTGCGGTGAAAATTGCGTTCCAAATGCTGTCCTCAAAAGCAGTGAAGAAATGCAGCGCGGCTTCCTGCAAGGTCTTTTCTCTACAAATGGAGCAATCGGCGATCACGTCTGCCTGTCTTCGAATTCAGAGCGGTTGTTGCGCGAAACCCAACAACTGCTGCTCAACTTCGGCGTCGCGTCCACGCTCTGTCTGAATGAGCTGCGCATATCGAAAGCCAGCATTGAAACATTCGCTCGCGAGATCGGGTTCCTGACTTCCGCGAAGCGGGAGAAGCTCGAAACCATTCTCGCCAACCGCAAGCGGACTCCGAATCAGGAAAACTTCACCGCCACGGTCGAAGCGGTTATCCCTGACGGCGAAGAAGAAGTGTTCGATCTGACCGAACCCCTGACGCATTCGTTCATCGCGAACGGCGTCGTCGTTCACAACTGCGCCGAGCAGATGCTTCACGATTACAACGCCTGCAACCTCGGCTCGATTGACGTGGCGAAGTATTACGACGAGAAGACCGACGACATCGACTGGGATCGGTTCTCCAACGACATCTACTGGAGCGTTCGATTCCTCGACAACGTGATAGACACCTGCGACTGGCCGCTGGCGCAGATCCAGGACACTGTGCGCCGCACGCGTCCGGTGGGACTGGGAATTATGGGTTTCGCCGATCTCTGCCTGTATAAGCGCATCTCTTACGGCGGCGAAGAAGCGGCCCTGTTCGCCGACACGATGATGGACTTCTTCCGCAAGGAGTCGTGGCAGGCGTCGCTGGCGCTCGGCGCCGAGAAAGGCGCGATGCCTGAATTCGAGCCGAACCGTGATCTGTACGAGGAGATGATTTACAACGAAGTCGGGGTCGACCGCTCGGTCCCGCTCACTCCGCGCAATTACGAAGTGACCACGGTCGCGCCGACGGGAACCATCTCGCTCGTCGCCGAGACCAGTTCGGGCTGCGAGCCGAACTTCTCTTACGCTTACGTGCGCCGCGACACGCTGGGCACGCGCACCTACGCGCACCCGATTGCGGCCAGGGCGCTCGGCATCGAACTCGACAACACCGATCCGGCCTCTATCGAACGCGCGGCCAGTTACATAGTCGAGAATCGCGACAAGCTGCCGGAGTATTTCGTCGACGCTCATACCCTGATGCCCGACGATCACCTCCGCGTACTCAAGGCGTTTCAGGACCATGTGGATAACAGTATCTCGAAAACGGTAAATGCGCCGTCCAGTTATTCGATTGAAGACACCGACCGCGTGCATCGTCTGGCGTGGAAGATGGGCGTCAAGGCCGTCAGTTATTATCGCGACGGCTCGCGCGACAATCAGGTGTTGACGGCGGTTTCTACCGGGCAGAAGGCCGAACCGCAGCCGGAAGCCCCCGAAGCTAAGGCTGAAACTCCGGCGGTCGCCGCCATCCCTTCTACGGTCCAGCCCGCCAGGGTCGAGCCTTCGGGCAGGATCGAGCGACCGCGCGAGCTGACGGGGTCGACGTGGCAGATTTCCTTCGACCACCAGAACCTCTACGTAACGGTCAATCACGACAGCCTGCGAGTGCTCGAAGTCTTTGCCACGGGCGCCGGACTCTCAGTCTCAGTGGGACTGCTCGCGTCGAAGATGCTGCGCGGTGGCTTCGAGCCCGAACAGGTCGCCGCCAGCCTCAACAAGGTCATCGGCAACCATTCGGTCTGGTTCAACGAACGGCTCTGCACCTCGCCGGAGCAGGTAGTCGCCGAATGCATCATGCTCACCAAGCGGCGCCTGATGAACCTCCCCGATTCGGCGCGCGCCATGGCCAAACAGGCGACGGCTCAGGCCGAACAGCGTCAGGCAGCGCCGCAACAGGCGGCGCCTGGAGCCACGGCGACTTCCAATCCGGGTTCTCCGATCTCTATCGACTCGAAGAAGGTGATCACTACCTGCCCGGAATGCAGCAGCAAGCAGATCGAGTACGCGGGCGGGTGTTATACCTGCCGCGATTGCGGCTTCTCGAAATGCGTATAGCGATATTGATTGCCGTAGCCTGGCGCTCGTGCTATCGTTTTTTATGATCGTGTCGTTCAAAAATGAGGGCACGGAAGATATTTTCAATGGGAAAAGTACGCGGGCGGCGCGCAAGACATGTCCGGTGTCTTTGTGGAGGATTGCCGCCCGCAAGCTTGACCAACTCGACTCTGTAATCGCGCTGAGCGAATTGCGAATCCCACCTGGCAATCAGTTGGAGGCTTTGGTTGGAAATCGCAAAGGGCAACACAGCATTCGGATCAACGAGCGATACCGCATATGTTTTGTGTGGACAGACTCTGGCCCTGATGATGTCGAAGTTGTTGATTACCATTAGCGCATAAGAGGTGAAATATGATTCGTGTTCCTACGCGCCGCCTTCCAACACATCCTGGTGAAATGCTCTTAGAAGAGTTTTTGACTCCAATGGGATTGACCCAGCGCGATCTGGCTGACGCAATCCACGTCCCCTATCAGCGCATCAACGAGATCGTCAATGAACGGCGGAGTGTGACACCAGGCACCGCGTTGCGCCTGGCAAAGTTTTTTAGAATGTCGGCGGACTTTTGGATGAATCTGCAAATGCGTTGGGATTTGTATCAGGCTCAGCAATCTGAGCAAGAGGCGTTGAAAAACATCCGGCCTCATGCGCCAGTGGCGGGATAGATCAGAGCCAGCCTCTAAATAATCAGGAAATCGGTTGCCCTGGCCACTTTAAGCCGCGAACGCGGCGCTTACCATCAGTCGAAATGGTGCATTGTCATGTATAAATTCTACGAGTTCTTTGCTGGCGGCGGCATGGTACGTGCAGGTTTAGGCTCTCGTTGGTCATGTGTCTTTGCGAATGACTTCGATCATAAAAAATGTGCGACTTATAGCGCAAATTGGGGTAGTGATGTCATAAAGTCCGATGACGTGAAAACATTTA
>DASUFM010000071.1:0-4524 GCA_036274535.1 Blastocatellia bacterium | reverse complement strand
CTTCTTCTCATTCGATTCACGCGTCTCTAAAGATTTCCAGGTCTCGCCGAAATACTCGTTACGCTTCTCGGTGAGCAGCTTCAACCTGACCAACCATTTCAATGCGCTAGACGTGCACCGCAACACCGCCGACCCCGAATTCGGCGCCTTCTTCGGAAACTACCAGCGCAGGTTCAGACTCGATTTCGACGTGATCTTCTGAAGAAGACAAGGGGACAAGGAGAATGGGGGACAAGGAGAATATGATCTTTCCTTGTCTCCCACTCTCTTTGTCCCCTTGTCTTCTTACCTGCGGCGCCTGTTACGCTTGATCGCCGACCAGACGACGTCGGCCGTCGTGTGCGCCAGGGCTCCGACCCACAACCCCGCGAAGCCTCCCCACAAATACTTGTTGTCGGTTTCGTCGAAGAGCGTGAATAGATCGGATTTGATCCCACTGAATTCGCCCTGCCAGGTGGTCTCCGCGCCGTTGATGTAGCGATGCCTGAGATAAAGCAGGGTTGCGGCGAACAGCGAGAAGACAATCAGAAAATAGACTATGCGGATGATCGTGCCGAGGAGCGGGCCGTGAGAGAGCGCCGAACGGTGCGGCAGCGCGGCCTGATAGGGCTTCCACAAAAACTTCAGCGGGCCCCAGCGGCGGTATGGTTTGCTGTCGAGGTCCAGATCGGGGCCGAACATCAGCCCCGAAAAGAGCATCGCGACGGTGGAGATGATCGAGGTCTTGTGATCTCCCCAATACATCTCGGCGCCGAGAAAAGTGAAGGGAATTATCGCGTAGGTAATGGCGTCGTGCGTGCGAGCGTTTGGCATAGTTGGGTGAACCTGGCCATATGCCATGTTTCATATGACATATGAAATATGGCATATGGCATAGCCGCTTAGGTCAAAATGGGCCGCGCGGATTGAGGCGCTCCGCCTCTCGCCAACGCCTCCAGGCGCGCGACGCGATCCTCGGTAGAAGGGTGCGTGCTGAAGAGGTTGGCGATGCCGCCGCCGGAAAACGGGTTGATGATGAACATGTGCGCGGTCTCGGGGCTGCCGGAATGAATCGGAATCCGCTTGCTCCATCCGTCGATCTTGCGCAGCGCGCTGGCGAGCGCGAGCGGGTCGTTGGACAAACGCGCGCCGGATTCATCGGCAATATACTCGCGCGAACGCGAAATGGCCATCTGGATCAGCGGCGCGGCGATCAGCGCGACCAGCATTCCGAAGAGCGCGACCATCGGATTCGGCGCTTCATCGTCATCGGACCTGCCGCCGAAAAAGAACGCGAATTGCGCCAGATAGCCCAACGCTCCGGCCAGCGCCGCCGCTACGGTCATAATCAACGTGTCGCGGTTCATCACGTGAGAAAGCTCGTGCCCGATCACGCCGGCCAATTCTCTCCGGTCGAGCATCCGCAGCAGCCCCACGGTGGCCGCCACCGCCGCATGTTTCGGGTTGCGCCCCGTGGCGAACGCGTTCGGGGTCTCTTCCGGAATGACGTAGACGCGCGGCATCGGAATGTTCGCGCGCTCGACGAACTGGCGGACGATGCCGTATAACTCCGGCGCTTCGGCGTCAGTCACCTCCTGCGCGTGATACATCCGCAGCACGATCTTATCGGACCACCAGTAGCTGACGAAGTTCATCAGGCAGGCAAACACTATGGCCACCATCAAGCCTCCACGTCCGCCGATCGCCTGTCCGATGAACAGAACCAGGGCGGTCAGGGCGGCAAGCAGAAGCAAAGTCTTCAATCGGTTCCCAGTCATATCCTTCTTCTCCTCTCAGGCGCGACGCGCGCCAAATAAAAAAGACCTTTTGCGTATTGCCGATCACGGCGCCGCAAAAGGTCTTGATCTTTCGGCCTTGAGCGGCCTTGCTGACGAGCCGGATCGCCTTTTTGAGGGATCGTGCTGACGGCTCATTCAGATTCTCGCGCGTGGCGAGAATGATCTACTCCCCTTCTGATATAAAAATGAAAATAGCTAAACGTGGGATAAGCGTCAAGCCCCCGGCTATTAAATGCTCTAAAGATGGCGGATCGGCCAATGGAAATTGGATATCGGTCATTATTTTCAGAGCTCTCTCTGTGAAACAATCGCCAGTAGCCAATGCGACTTTCCCTTTACGCCAATCTAACCCAGCCACTTTCTTCGTGGCCGAAATGAAAAAGCTCTGGATGAATCGTCTCAGCCAGGATCTCCAGAGATTCGACCAGGCGCGGTCCCGGACGATTGAAATACTGATTGCCGTCAGCGACGGAAACGCGGTTCTCTTTTACCGCTTTCAATTCCGGCCATTCAGGTTTGCCGGACAGCAGATGCGTCTCCTCCATCGTGCGCGCAATGTCGAAGCCGCATGGCGATATGACGATCACATCCGGATCCGCGACAACCAGTTCTTCCCATTTCATCCACGGAGAATGCCTGCCGGCCTCGCCAAAGAGGTTCACGCCGCCGGCCATCTCCACCAGTTCCGGCGCCCAGTTGCCCGCCGCCATCAGCGGTTCGATCCATTCGATCATTGCCACAGTGGGGCGTGACCGCGCCGTTCGCGCCTTCGCCACGATCTCGTCCATTCGCCGCCGCAATCCCGCGACGAGTTCTTCGCCCCGTTC
Source organism: Blastocatellia bacterium (assembly GCA_036274535.1). Lineage (GTDB taxonomy): Bacteria > Acidobacteriota > Blastocatellia > RBC074 > RBC074 > JAJVID01. The sequence goes on along the minus strand of DASUFM010000071.1, from coordinate 1,919 downwards.
GGGAGCGCTCAGAGCCGCGGCCACTCGACGAATGTCCGACCACACGTCGGCCAGCGCGTTCGGTTCCAGCGAAACGACGACGGGCTGCGAACTCGTGAACTGGCATACCGCCTGCTCGACGTCCTTGAGGCTGACCGCGCAAACCTCGCATTGTGATTGAGTGATGATGTGCGTCGGGCGCAGACTTTCGAGCAGATCGGCGTCCACGCGATAGACGCTCAGCGCCTCCTGCAGGATCGCTTTGACACGCTCGTCGATTTCATAGCTCAAACCCTCGACTTCGAATTTGGGGCTGGTGCAAACGGGCAGACGTTTGACCGAAGCGGGGAAGTCGCATTCGTGCGACCGCCCGACCATCCGCGATTCGAAGCCGAGCGCGCAGACGATCTCTGTGGCGCTGGCGATGAGTGAAATGACGCGTGGCTCAGCCATTTTGATTTTTGTGAGTAGTCAGGTTAACGTAGCGGCCATGACTTAAAGGTCTTTTTATATGCCTGATATCTTCACCTAAAAACTTCCGCAGCCTTTTTTCCAATGCGCCGGACTCCTTTAGTTCGCACTCCCATAGAATGAGATAATTCCATCCGCTTTTTTTCAGGAGTTTTTGATGCTCTTTATCTCGCTCACAGTTCCGAGACAACTTCTTATTCCAATACTCTAAATTGGAAGCCGGCCGATTCCGACCAGCACGGCAGTCGTGCCCATGCCAATAGCAGCCGTGAACAAAGATCACTTTGCGTCTTCCGGGAAAAACTAGATCGGGTTTTCCCGGAAGGCGATTGTCGTGCAGGCGATAGCGATAGCCGAGACGAAATGTTAACCGCCGAACGATCATTTCTGGAGTAGTATCTTTAGATTTTACACGCGCCATTATTGCGCTTCGTTCAGCGCTTGTTTCCATTTGCCTTTTCATCACTTACCATATGGAATTATGCTCATGCTGCAACCATATTAGATATAACGTCCTTGTATATAACGTTTTGATTTTGAAGCATTGGCTCAAAGAGATTGATTGCAAGGCGCCGTACTACCGGAACGACTACGCCATCGCCAGTCAGGTGATAGGCTTCATTGTAGTTTTCTGGAAGTTTGTATCTGTCTGAGAGCCCCATCAATCTAGCTGTCTCACGCGATGAAATAAGTCTTGACCGTACTTTTTCACCTTCCACCACAAGAATAACTTGCCGGCTAGAGCCACCCGCCGGCGTTCTTAGGCAGCCTGCGACATTATCAAATCGGACTTCTGCGCGTTGCATTCTGACGCCATTTTCATCCCGTCTAGTACGTTTGTAGATTGTACCAACTATCCGGTTGCCTGTCTTTTTCGCGGCATTGACTTTCGCAAGATTGACGTCGCTCATTAATGCTAGGATGGCTCGCGTTTCAGCGCTAGTGTGCCACACCACCCCGGTAGGATCATCCTCGATTATGTCGGCAAGCCCGATTTTTCGTTTAGGAGGAATTGGCAGATTCCACCACACCCACGCCTTTTTTAATTTTGCTTGGAGAGCGCTAAAAGCCGTCTGAAGTGTCCTTGTATGCCAAGGAGCAAGCGGTCCATTGCTATTCAGACGATCTGGTATTAGAAAATCTCCCCTAACTCCAATTACAAACAGTCTTGGTCGCGATTGAGGTACGAATAGGGATGCATCAATAACTATTGCCCCATACCGATAATCGGCCTGCTGAAAAGTTGCACAGATGGCAGAGAAGTCTTTTCCTCCGTGTGAGGTAAGTGCGCCGCATACATTTTCAAGAACAATGATGGTTGGTGCTCTTCCCTCCTCCTCAAGGGATTTCATCAGGTTCCAGAAAGGCCAGAACGTGCCTGAACGTTCGCCGCGTAAGCCTGCGCCGCCACCCGCAAGCGATAAGTCCTGGCAAGGGAAAGAAGCCCAAGCTAGATCAACGGTTCCAGG
>DASUFM010000070.1:0-5657 GCA_036274535.1 Blastocatellia bacterium | reverse complement strand
CTCCAGGCCGGTCGCGGTGATGATGATGTCGGCTTCGAGTTCCCGCCCCGTTCGCAGTTTGAGGCCAGCCTCGGTGAAAGTTTCAATGTGATCGGTGACGATGGAAACCTTGCCCGCTTTGATGGTCTCGAAAAGATCATTGTCGGGAACGACGCACAACCGCTCGTCCCAAGGGTTGTAGCGCGGCGTGAAATGCGACAGATCGTACTCCGGCCCCAGTTGTTCCCGAATCAGATCGAGCAATCGCTTCCTGGTTTGCTTTGGGAACGCGCGGGCGGAATTGAAGTAGATGAGTTGCAACGCCATGTTCTTCAATCGCGTCAGCCGGTAAGCCAGGCTGAGCGGTAAATGCCTGCGCAACCAGTTGGCGACGGCGTCGGCGGCCGGCAGAGATACAACGTAGGTCGGCGACCGCTGCAGCATGGTCACGCTCGCCGCCTTTTCCGCCATCGCCGGAACCAGCGTGACCGCCGTCGCCCCGCTGCCGATGACGATGACGCGCTTGCCCTCATAGTCAAGGTCTTCGGGCCATAATTGCGGATGGATCAGCGTTCCTTTAAATTGCGGCACGCCCGCGAACTCCGGCGTGTAGCCCCCTGAATAGCGATAATAGCCCGAGCACAGCATCACATAGCGCGCGGTGAACGATACGCCGCGCCCTTCCCGCTCGGCCTCCACCGTCCACAATGAGTCGGCTGACGACCAGGAGAGGCTGCGGACTGAATGTTTGAAGCGAATGTGCGGAACTATTCCATATTCCTCCGCCGTTTCCCGCACATAGGAGCGTATGGTATGGCCGTCAGCGATGGCCCTGGGCTTCTTCCACGGTTTGAAGTTATAGCCGAGCGTATGCATGTCGCTGTCCGATCGAATGCCCGGGTACCGGAACAAATCCCATGTGCCTCCGATTGCGTCGCGGCCTTCCAGCACAGCAAAAGTTTTGCCCGGGCAATGCATTTTCAAGTGGACAGCCGCGCCGATCCCCGAAATACCCGCGCCAACGATAATCACGTCGAAAGATTCCATTTTTCAAAGCCCCTTTTTAAACTGTGTCTGAACCATTTTATCTTCCATAGATTTCTCAACACAAAGGGGCAAAGATCAAAGATGGAAAACATTATCTATCTTTGACCCTTTGTGCTTTTCGGCATTTTTTGGGTGTTGCAATTCGATGAAACTCAGAATACTCTGAGCGGGTGTCCAGGCCAATTCTCAAAATAATCACCAGAACAAACAATCCGGCCCGGGTATCGACTTAAAACCAGTTTGGAGTTTATTGTGTCCGCCTGCCGGGAGCCGGGCGGGCGTTTAGATATGAGGAAGTAGCAAGACCGGTATTGCCCTAGATCATTGAAATTGGTTTCAACCATGGTGACTTTCCCCGCATCCCCACAGCGCGCCATATCAACAGAGAATCAGCCGACTTCCTGGCAGGACATTTTCGGAGACTTTTCCCCTTTCGGCGGCGTTAAGACCGTGATCAAAGCGACCCGATCCCTCGTTGTGAGGCTCGAGCAATTGAGCCCGGGCGAGGAGCCATGGTCGCTGGCCGAATTGGAATTGAGCGAGTATGACTATTGCTGGCTCAGGGTGTGGGTGAAAAGACTTGAACCTTTTACAGTTCAGTACTGCGCGGATAAAAATCGCCATTTCAACGCCGGAAAGCAGCGGCTGTCATTCCCGTCCGGACTCGGGGCGCTGCTTTCATTATGGCTGTCGGAAACGGCAAGGCGAAACTCGGTTAAGGGTAAGCCAGAGCTTCAGGGGCCTCAGGTCCTGACGGAGCATTTCATGCCGGAAGTAAACGAACTGCTGTTCTCACAAGGAAATTATTCAATGTTGCTGCGGGAAATGTTGCAGGAGACAGTCAGGCTGTTCGGGAACCCCATTATTCGACGTCGGACGACGATTCCCAATTGGGCGAATGACATCGGTCTGTTCCTGGCGGATAATCAATCAGTGAAATCGGGCGCCGAGTTCAGCGTTAAAATTGTTCATCGGCCCAGTGTTCGCGTGTGTTATGCGCGTTACCAGGGGCGCGCCATAGGCGTCGCCCGGAACAGCCCGACCTCCACGCATATCGGGCCGCTGGTTGTCACCGACCTCAATGCCCGAAGTCTGAATTTCCACATCGGGCTTGAAAATGGCGACCGGCATTGCGCAATCCGGCGCAAACTCGATCTGACGGCTTCGGAATGTGTCAATAACTTTGAGACACTTCGGTGAAAAATTTAGACTCCAAGAGGAGGCTCAACGCCCGTTTCCAATGAGTTTGATAAGGGAAAGAGCACAGTTTGACTTTATGCCCCTTTCGGAGTGCCCTGACGCCATTCCTCAAGTGGCGCGTTGGTGGTGTGACGAGTGGGGGCTACCCCAACGCCATGAATCAATGGAGTCGTATCTGAGCGAGTTGGCGGGCCTCAAACCAGATAAGCTACCTATTCATCTTCTGGCCCTAAGCGAGAGAAATATCGTTGGAGTTGCAACCCTAAAGGACCAGAGCGCGTTACATAAGCTGTTGCCTGACTTTCAATATTGGTTGAGCGGCGTCTACGTTCCGCCAGCGCTCCGTAGTAGAGGTGTCGCAACAGCTCTCTGCCTCAAGATGGTCGACATCGCAAAAACTAGAGGGATAACAAGGTTACATCTTGTGACCGAGGTCCTCGATGGAGGGCTCTATGCCAGGATTGGATGGAATCCTATCAGGCAAGTTCATGTTGACGAGCTTGATTTATTGGTAATGGCGAGAGATGTCCCTTAGCAAGGAGAGCGGTCTAAGCATTGCAGCCGAGCCCGCTTAATAGCGCCACTTCGGCGCGCCGGCTTGACAATGTTTTGGGAGTGTCAAGCCGGCGCGATACTGTTGGCGAATTCGGAATCGGCGAGTTTTTGCAACACTGCGGCCACAAAGAAGTGGGACACATTTAAATTGTCCCACTAATCACTTGGAAAAGCGCTGGGACAATTTAAAAAATTGTCCCACTGAGGAATTCGCCAACGGTATCGACTATTGCCGAAGGGACACAATTTACGGAAGTCGCGATCGCGCTACTGTTCACGTTCGGGTTGATGCGCGCGTTAAAGCGAAAGAAGCCTGCAGGAGATTGAGCATATGGCTGACGACTCCGACAAAGTAGGGAAAGGATTCACCCCAATGAAACGTATGAGCAGGCACGGCAGGAGAAGTGTGGGCTATGGACTGATCCCTCGCCAACGCCGCCGTGGGATTTCAGGCGCGGCAAGACTGTGAAAGCGCTAGGCGTGACGCCGACCGCGACGGTGACCGGGCCGATCATCGGCAACCGCAACAGCAGGATTTACCACCTGCCGAACTGCCCGGATTACTCAACAGTGTCGGAGAAGAACCGCGTGCCGTTCAAGACGGAGGCTGAAGCGCAAGCCGCCGGGTATAGGAAGGCGCGGAATTGCCCGTGATAAAAGAGTGAAAAGATTTCCTGCTCGGAAGAGTCGCGACTGGAAATTCTGATATGAGCATATGCGCTTAAAGATGAATTAGCAGGTAAATCGCCGTATTGATGCTCGAAACAGGAATGAGGCCGGATGAGATTTACAGGATGAGGCGCGAGAACGTGAACCAGGCCGAGGGATGGGTGTTCAATCCGTATGGTAAATCGAAGGCGGCCCGGCGCAAGCTCACGCTCACCAGTCGCGCCGCCGACCTGCTCGGGCGCCGGCTGCGGGAAGGGAACAGCGATACACGTTCGCGACGCGAATGGTCGAAGCCTGCGTCGATCTGGTGACGCTCGCGGCGCTCCTGGGCCATAGCAAAATTCAAATGGTCCTGAGATACGCTCATCCGACCGAAGAGCATAAGGTCCAGGCGATCAGGAAGCTCGAAGAGTTCACAATTCAAAAGCAGATGGCCGAGCGGCCGGCGTCGGCAATGATCCAATGACCTGTGCCGGAAACGTGCCCGGTAAGTGTCGGCAAATCACGTCAAACAATGACAACAATAAACACACAAACCATTGATTTCATAGCGGCTTGCCGCAGCTTGCCGCAGGGGGAAATATGGGTAAAAAGAATAATCGTCTCTTTACATCAGCGATTTTGTTGGCTCTGGCTTTAACCGCCGGGGCGCTCGCCCAGGATCAGGTCAAGATCGCCAACGGCACGCTCGAAGGCGTTTCGGACAAGAGTTCCGGAGTGCGCAGCTTCAAGGGAATTCCCTTCGGCGAGCCGCCCGTCGGAGATCTGCGCTGGAAGCCGCCGCAACCGGTCAAAAACTGGCAGGGCGCGCGCAAGGCCGATAAGTTCGGGCCGCGTTGTATGCAGCGCCCCATTTTCGGCGATATGAATTTTCGCTCGAACGGGATGAGCGAAGATTGTCTTTACCTGAACGTCTGGACGCCCGCCAAATCAGCCAATGAGAAACTGCCGGTGCTGGTCTATTTCTTCGGCGGCGGTTTTATGGCCGGCGACGGTTCGGAGGGCCGCTACGATGGCGAGAGCATGGCGAAGAAGGGGATCGTGGCGATCACGGTGAATTATCGCCTCGGCGTGTTCGGCTTTTTCGCGCATCCCGAGTTGACGAAAGAGTCGCCGAACAAGGCTTCCGGCAATTACGCGCTGTTCGACATGCATGCGGCGCTCAAGTGGGTGCAGCAGAACATTGCGGCCTTCGGGGGCGACCCGAAGCGCGTGACGATCGCGGGCGAATCCGCCGGTTCCATAGCGGTCAGCGCCCAGATGGCTTCGCCGCTGTCGAAGAATCTGATCGCGGGCGCGATCGGCGAGAGCGGCTCGATCCTCGGCGCGCTATCCGCCGTCCCGCTGGCGGACGGCGAGCAGGCGGGCGCCAAATTCGCGGCCAATGTCGGCAAGGGCGACTCCCCGTCATTGGCCGATCTTCGCGCGATTCCCGCCGAACAATTGCTTGAGGCCACTGCGAAACCGGGCCTCCCGCGCTTCGGCCCTGTGGTGGACGGTTATTTCTTCCCCAAATCTCCGTTCGAGATTTTTGCGGCGGGCGAACAGGCGCGCGTGCCTTTGCTGGCCGGCGTGAATTCCGAGGAATCGGGCTACTTCGGCGTGATCGGACGCGAGAAACCGACGGTCGAAAACTATCGTAAGGCTCTCGAACGGCTCTATCCCGGCAAAAGCGAAGAGGTCTTCAAACTTTATCCCGCGTCGAATGAAACCGAGGTGATGGATTCCGCGCAGGCGCTGGCGAGCGACCGCTTCATCGGCTACAGCACGTGGAAGTGGATGGACGTGGCGACGAAAACGGGTGGCAAGCCGACATATTATTATCTTTACGCCCGTCCGCGTCCGGCGATGCGGCCGGAAATGGGCGACGCCCAACCGGGACTCGCGGGCGGCGTCATACGTGGGCAGCAGGCGGCCGCCAACCCGCGGCCTCAACCGCGCGGCGCGGTTCATTCGGCGGAGATTGAATACGCGATGGGTAACCTGGATTTGAACAAGGTCTACGCATGGACGCCGGAAGATTACAAAGTCTCGCAAATCATGCAGGACTACTTCGCCAATTTCATCAAGACAGGGAATCCGAACGGCAAGGCCTTGCCAAACTGGCCGAAGTTCGGCGAGGGACAACGTATAGTTATTGACGTGAATACCCGCGCCGAAGCCGATAACGGGCGATCGCGCAGCGAATTCCTCGATCAATTTTATAT
>DASUFM010000069.1:0-3183 GCA_036274535.1 Blastocatellia bacterium | reverse complement strand
AGAAAAGCGGCGAGAACTCGCCGCACTCCACACGCTCCGCGATTTCGGCGACGAACATTGTGGTTGCGCTATTTTTTCAAACACCATAAACGCCGGGCTAGGATCACGCGGTCGCTGCTGCGACCAGGAAGAAAGACTAACCGTTGCCGCAATGGTTACGATGCGCGTCAATTTTGAATTCGCCAGCAGTATCAGGACTCGCCGCGCTCCATACGCTTCGCGTTTTTAATTCGCGTCTTTGGGCATGATGTAACTGCGGCGTGTGATCAGCGCCGTCTCGCCCTCGCGTTTCTCGACATCAGGCGACAACAGCACCTTGATCTTTCGCCGCTTGCCGTCGCGGGCCGAATTGGTCGGCGCGTAGGCGAGTGAATAGCTCTCCGCGATATTGCTGACCATCTGCGCAAGGGTATCTTCCATCTTTTCCGGCGCCGCGCCGATCAACTCGCCGCCCGTCTCTTCGACGAACATTTTCAGGCTGCCGGACCGCAGACCTATGCGGCGCAGCAGACTGGTGGGTTTGCCGCGAATGCCTTGTTCGATGCGCCCGCCGACGGTCTTGACCAGGACGCCGGAAACGAGCGCGCCGGATTCCAGCAGGGCTTCGAGAGCTTTCTTCTCCGATATCCTCGAAAAATCTATGCTCGCTTCCAGGCTGGTCATCACGATGATCGCGCGGCGGCCCGCCGGATTGGCGGCCTTGCTCATGTAGTTCGCGGCCTCGTATATGCCGGCGTTGAAGTAATGCTGTTCACTGTGATGCTGCCGCTCGACCGCCATTACTTTGTCGGCGATCAATTGGCTGTCGCGGGTGAACGGCTGAGCCAGCGCGACCTTGTTTGAAAAGGTCATAATCGCGACCTCGTCCTCCGGCGCCAGGCCGCCGAAGGCCTTGACTGTCGCCGCGCGAATCTGGTCGTTGAACGCGTTAATGCATCCGGCGCGGTCCACCAGCAGTATGATCGAGAGCGGAAGCCTCTCCTTGCTGAAATAAGAGACCGTTTGCCGGACGTCGTCTTCGAAGATGGTGAAATCATTCCGGGTCAGATTGGTGATGATGCGCCCGGTTTTTTTCTGCCTGGCCAGAATGCCAACGTTCACCAGGTCTGTTCGCGTTTTAACAACCTGATCGTTCGGGGAAGTTTGCCCGAAAACGGGGCGGTAAATGAGGATTAGAAGGGGAGTGATTAAAGAGAGGAGTGAGAATCCGATTCGACGCATAAATCTCCCTTCGACGCTTTTTTTCAGTGAGGGGAATGGACCTGGTCATTTATAACCAATCGCCGCCGCATTGCAAGTAGCCCGGCTGCCGCGTAGATTATGGCCGGTTATGGCAATTGAAAAATCGAGAATCGAGCGAGCGATAGAGCGATTCAACGCGATACCGCGATTAAATTACGGCGTATATCCGACGCCGATCGAAGAGGCGTCGAGATTCCGCCAGGCTCTGGGCGGCGCCGCTCCACGAATTTTCATCAAACGCGACGATTACACCGGCCCTGGATTCGGCGGCAACAAGGTTCGCAAGCTCGAATACGTATTGGCGAAGGCGGTCGCCGAAGGCGCCGAAGTGGCGATTACCATCGGCGGGGTGAAATCGAACCACGCGCGCGTGACGGCGGCGATGTGCGCGAAACTCGGGTTACGCTGCGTCCTGATTCTGAATTCGGCGGCGGTGACGTATGAAGGATTGAAACCGGCCAGCCTCGCCGTCGACGAATTGTTCGGCGCGGAGGTCATCCGCGTCGCCAATCGAGAAGAGCGCGCAGCGATGGTCGAATCCGTCGCCGAGAAACTGCGGGGCGAAGGAAAGAAGGTCGCGGTGATTCCGCTCGGCGCTTCGACGCCGCTCGGCGCACTCGGTTTCGTTCGCGCCGTTCAGGAGGCGAAAGCGCAATTCGAAGCGATCGACACGCGAATCGACTACATCTTTCATTCAAGCTCATCGGGCGGGACGCAGGCGGGCATTGTCGCAGGCTGCCGGCTTTTTGACTGGCCTGATGTGACGGTCGCCGGCGTCAGCGCGGACGATCCGTCGGCTTCGATCTCTGAAAGCGTCGGCAAGATAATTCGCGGCGTCGGCGAAGCGCTGGGGGCGCAATTGAGCGAAGACGTGACGGTGTTGGACGAGTATACCGGCGCCGGTTATGGCGTCGCCTCGGCGCAGGGCGACGAGGCGACCGAATTGCTGGCGCGGACAGAAGGCATAATTCTCGACCCTGTCTACACCGCCAAGGCGATGGCCGCGCTGATCGATTGGGTTCGCAAAGGCAGGCTGACCGAAAACGACAACGTCCTGTTCTGGCATACCGGCGGCCAACTGGCTCTGTTTTATTCGCCTGAAAAGAAATAGAAATAGGACATATAGGACATATTATAGCCTATATGTCCTATATGTCTTATATGTCCCATATGTCTTATATGTCCTATTTTGAAGTGGTCGCAAAAAATTACGGAGCCGATCACGCGAACAGAATTCACAGCGACGAAGGAGCGGCCAGGTACGGTTTCGCGGGCGCTCTTGTGCCCGGCGTCGGACTTTACGCATATATGACACGCCCCGTAGTTGACGCTTTGGGACTCGAGTGGCTGGAGCGAGGCGCGATGTCGGCGAAATTCCTCAAGCCGGTTTATGACGGAGAAAGGGTTCAGGCGCGGGCGACAATAACGAATAATGATCCAATAGAGTTGAGGCTGGAACTGATCAATCAGTCGGGCGAACTTTGCGCCGTAGGTTCTGCGGGTTTGCCAGATTCATCGACCGCGCTCGATCCGGACGCTTACCCGTTTCGCGAGCCCGCGCAGTTGTGGCCCGCCTCAATCGCAAGCCTCTCGAGCGGCGACACTCTGGGATCGTTTGAATTTGACCTGAATATGAAAGGCGACATGCCGAAGTTTCTAGACAATGTCGTCGAGACATTGTCTATCTACGATTCCATCTGCCATCCAGCTTACTGGATTGCGCAGGCCAACGAGATTCTGATGCGTAATATCGCGCTCGGCTCCTGGATTCACACCGCGAGCGAGGTAAGGCATTATGCGGTTGCGCGCGACGGCGATCGATTATCGCTGCGCGGGCGAGTGATCGATCTTTACGAGCGCCGAGGACACGAACTGGTTGTGACCGACCTGGGGTTGTTCGGAGAAAACGACCGCCGGATCGCTCACATTAAACACACTGCG
>DASUFM010000068.1:0-9152 GCA_036274535.1 Blastocatellia bacterium | reverse complement strand
GGTCTCGGAAATCACGATGTCGTAAAAGAGCCCGTATCCGCCTCGCAGACTCAGCCTTCCGTTGCCCAGCACGTCCCAAGCGAAACCGATGCGCGGAGCGAAGTTGTTGTAATCGCTCGGATAAGTTGAACGTGAGATTCCAGCATCGCCCGGGAAAATCAATCCCGTGGGCGCGGTCGGAAAGACTGTCGATTGTTGTCCCAGGCGAAAACCCGCAACTTCGTCACGAATATCGTAGAGGTTGGTATTGAATTCATACCGCAGCCCCAGGTTCAGGCTCAGCGACGGTTTTATTTTGAAATCGTCCTGCCCGTAGAAATTGAATGAACGGCTGCGATAGCCCTTTCTACCGTCGCTGTTTTGTACGTAAACCGTTGTAAACCCACGGGCGAAATCCGACAGCGGCAGCGAAAGGCCTGGCAGAGGAGCCAGCCCAAGGGCGTCACTGACTGAGCCATCGACGACGTAAAGCCCGCTGTTGATAAAATCGAAGATCTGATTCTGGGCATAGGTGCGGATGTCCGCGCCGTATTTCAGGTTGTGTCTCGAACCCAGACGTTGAGACAGATTATCGGAGTACTGGAAAGTGTTGTCAAAGCGCCCCTGTGGCCCTTGAATGGTATTACCGAACTGGGACAGGCCGGCGATCCGGACATTGGGCGGGCCTTCCGCGGCGGCGTCATCAGGAATTATGCCGTTGATGCCCAGACTTGCAAGAGTGGTCGTGTTCTGGGGAATGACGGAAAATGTTCCCCGGCGATGGAAAGAAACACGGGCTTCATTTACCAGATTGGAGTTGAGCACCGAGGTGTGGCCAATAACGACATTGGTAAACCGGAGATCGCCTCTGGTCCCGAATCCCGGGATCGGGCTGCCACCGAAAGCAAAGGGGGCTATGTCGTCCTGCTTCTCAGTGAAGAATGAAACAAAGAGGCGGTTGTTGTCTGTAAACGCATGATCGACTTTACCGATATATTGATTGCGGTTCTGGGTGACGTTTCCTGATGAGAACAGCGTGTCACCGCTGTTGGCCTGTGGAACCAGATTCATCAACGCAATCGCTTGCGGGGTTCCGAACTGAGAGATCGCATCTCTTTCGGCGTCGGTAAAGACAGTTGCTGATGAAGTCACTCCCTGACGGCGTCGGAAACCCAGATAGCTGAAAAAGAAGAAGGTTTTCTCTTTGATTACCGGGCCACCGAGCGTACCGCCGAATTCATTGACATTGAATTTGGGGTTGCCCAGTCCGGCTACATTGTTGAAGAACGGCGTGGCGTTCAACACGCGGTTGCGGAAATACTCGAACACATTCCCGTGAAACTGGTTTGTGCCGGATTTGCTGATCACGTTGACGACCGAGCCCGAATTACGGCCATATTCGGCGGAGAAAGTGTTGGTGATGATGCGGAATTCCTGTAGCGCATCGGGGCTGAACCCCTGGATTGCGTCAGGAACGTTAATCGCCAGGTCGTTGCTGTCGCCGCCGTCGAGCATAAAATTATTCGCCTGCGCTCTTTGTCCGTTGACGGCAAACGGGCCGACCTGTCCGGCGGCCACAACGCCTGCCTGAAGCGGCGCCAACTGCAGCGGATTCCTTCCTCCCGCGCCGGCGGAAAGCACAGGCAAATCGTTAAGCGTCCTGTTATCCACCACTTTTCCTAAAGCTGAAGTCTCTGTGTTGACGATCGATGGTGAATCCGAGATGGTCACTACTTCAGAAACCTGTCCCGTTTCCATTTTGAAGTCGACTCTCAAAACATCGTTAACACTAAGGCTGACAGCATTATTGATTGATTGTTTGAATCCTGTGAATTCAGCCTTGACGTCATAGGATCCGACAGGCAGCAAATCAAGACGATAAAATCCATCGGAATTCGTTGTGGTCTCTTGTTTAAAACCCGTTCCTTTATTTGTAGCTGTTACTTTTGCGCCTTTTACGACGGATCCCGCCGGGTCGGAAATCACACCCGTAATGGTTCCGGTCACTCGCCCTTGAGCGAGAGATGGGACGCTAAAAATCCCAATTACTGCGAGCGCAGTCAAAACGATAAACAAAGTGTTGCTTTTCCTCATTTTCCTCTCCGATCTGAGTTATTGATGGTCTCCTGTCCCCTGCGCTTTGTAATAGGCCGATGCGCAGGGTCTTACTAGGAGGCTGAATTTTCTTCCAAATTCGCGGTATGCGCCTATTAATCAAGGACTTATCTTCACGCCGCGGAATCTTCAAATTATATGGAAAGTAAGCCAAAAAGACTGCATGAAGGAAGCTTAAAGGAAGACAGCAAGCGTTATGCCTTATTTGTACCAACTGGCTGAATGTTGAAAATATATAGGTTAATTTACTATGTTATAGATAGATCCGAGGCAGGAATTCATTTTCTTGAATTTATCCGAGTTCTTGGATTGCTGAGTAAGCAGGCCCACTAAAAATCTGAAAGGCGGACCACCGAATCAGAACTGTTCGCGGTCCCGATTCGGCGCCACCCAGGAGAAACTATTTCTTTACAACAGTAAGCTTGATTTCTGACGGATATTGTTTCGAGTGATGAACGGCGTTGCGGGCGACGACGCCTTTTGATTCGTCGTAATTCTTCCCGCCGGTGTTCAGATTGCGATCGAATCGCGGGAAGTTACTGCTGGCCACCTCAATGCGAATCCGGTGGCCCGCTTCGAAGTAATTGCTGGTCACCATCGGCTGCAGAGTTACCTTATAGACCTTTCCGGACTCCATCCATACCAGTGGCTTATCGTAGCCGTTTCGATACCTCATCCGCTGGATGGTTTCGTCCAGGTTGTAAGCCCGCCCGTCGGGATACACGTCAATAAGTTTGACCGAGAAGTCCGTGTCCTTAGCGTCGGACGATACGTAGAGCGTCAGTTCTATGGGGCCGCTGACTTCGATTCCTTCTTTCAGTGGCTCGGTGCTGTAGACCAGGATGTCGCGCCTTTCCTCCATTTTGCGCTGGTCGAACGCGCCGCCGGCCACCGCGTTTCCGGTGCAGCAGACGTTTCCGCCGTATGAAGGCGTCGGGTTCATCGGGTCGTATTCGAATCTATCGGGATTGTCCGTCGCCGGCGCCGCCTCACTGAGCGCGCCGTCGCCATTGAGCGTATTCGCATTCCCGCCGCTGGAAAGGAAATAGCTCGTCGTCTGCGCGCCTCGCGGGGGCCAGGTGTCCGATGACTGCCACTTGTTGATCCCCATCGTGTAATAGCGCACTTTCGGCATCGATTCGAGAACGCCGTTCTTTTCCCCCTTGAGGAAGTGATCAAACCAGCCCCACGTCAGTTCGTCATAATTCAGCCGGGCGTCGCCCACGCTGCGCTCGCCGACGATCGTATTTTCCGTGGCGCGTTTGTAGGCGCAATGCAGAGTCGGCGCGATGACGGCGTATTGCTGGTTGGCTATCTCAGGACTGGCGGTCTTCCGCACGTGGTTGTAGGCGGCCAGATTGGGCCCTATCGACACGTCATACCAGGACATGAACCAGAATCCCGGCACGTTGATCTTCATGTTGTCGTGCCAAAGCCCGCCCTTGTACCAGGCCGTGTCGTTCGGCGCGCGTTGGATCATCGCGCCGCCTGTGTCGACCGGCATGTGATCGGCGAAAATGCCCTTAGGCCCATCCACGGCCTTGATGATGTCCGTGACCGGAAGATGTCGCAGCGCCATTGACCAATCCACCGGCGGCATCTGCGGCGCCAGGTCGAACATCCTGGACGCGCGGATCAGATCCTCCTGCGAGGTGTTCGGCGGAAACATTGGCCGCACCTGATTCTGCTGCCCGTAAATCCAGGCGGCGAACAGCATCTGGACCGCGCCGCCTCTATACCAGTTCCCCTGCTCGTAATAAGGGGCGACGCGCCCGACGCCGGCGCCGAAGCCCTGCGGGATCATCGTCGTGAACGCCGGATTACCTAGCGACGCCACAGCCAATTGCCATTCGGCGGTCGACGAGCATCCGATTACCCCGACTTTTCCGTTCGACCAGGGCTGTTTGGATATCCACGTGAAAGCGTCGTCGCCGTCGCTGAGCGGCGCGCCCAGGATGTCGTAATTCCCTTCGGAGAAAAAATGTCCGCGCTCGTTCATCTCGACGACGGCGTAACCGCGCTTGACCGCATCGAGTTCGTTGCTCATATCGCGAGGCGCGCCGTTGCGAACGTCCCAGAAATTGAAGTTATAAGGCGTGCGAACGAAAACCGTCGGGTATTTTTTCGACTCGTCTTTCGGGCGATAGACGTCGGTCGCCATGCGCTTGCCGTCGCGCATCGGGACCATGAGCTTGCGCTCGACAATCGCGACCGACTGCAACTCTTTCTCGATCGATTGTCGCCTGGCGATCAGTTCCGGGTTCGGGCCGCCGCGCCGTTGCCCGGAAGTGATTTGAACCGCGCCGGCCAGTCCGGCTGTGACCAGCAAAATAGTCCAGATAATCTTTTTATACATGTGCGCTCCTCAGGAAAACAGGACAGATAGGACATATAGGATAGATAGGACAGATAGAAAGCTTGTTCTATCTGTCCTATCCATCCTATATATCCTATCTGTCCTATTGGTTTCGGTTTTATGCGAGGACGCGTGGCTAAGCGGCTGCGGGCGGAATATTCCATATGCCATATTTCATATGAAATATGGCATATGGAATACGGCATACGGCCTTAGAATCCCGGTCTCAGCGAGATATAGTTCAGGATTCTTTCGTTCGAGGCGCCGATCTCGATGCGGAAAGCGAAGCTCTTGTTGAGCCGGTATTGAATGCCGCCGCCGAAGCCGGTGCGATAATTCCTGGAATCGAAATCATCGTTGACCAGAATGGTGGGATTGACATTCGAGCGGTTGTCGCCCCAGACCTGTCCAACGTCCGTGAAAACTACCAGGTCCAGCCCTTTGGTGTTCTCGTCATTCATCGACCAGACGGTCTGACGAACTTCGCCAGAGAAGAGGACCGAATTATTGCCGCGGAAGCGGTAGCCCCTGAAGCCGCGGCCGTAGGCGCGTCCTCCGAAGAACGCCTGATCGTAAAACGGGATCTGGCTGCCGCCTTTGGGATCTCTCAGCACCGCGTAGCCTCGCAGAGCCAGCGAGGTCTTGTTGCTGAGGACCGGAATATAGACGCGGCCGTCGAGTTCTGTCTCGAGCCATCCGAAATCCGAAAACGCGTTGTCTGTGTCGATACCGTCAACCCCGCCGAAGCGTCCATAAAAATACCCGCCCCTGGTCAACCCGCGCTCGTTGTTGCGCAGGTCGAGTTCGGCGAAGGCGCCGTAAGAGACGAGCCTGACGTTCTGTTGAAAGCCGGGGATAAAAGCCGTAATTGGCGTGACGTTGGGATTGCCGGAAAACAGCAGGTTAATCGGTATGTCCTTATCGTCTTCGCCGACGAAGGAGCCGGTGCTGGAAAACGCTCCGTAGAGGCCGGCTTCGAGATTTGGCAGGAATTTATGAGCGAACAGCCCGTTGTAACTGCGCCGCTCGGTATCATAGTTCGTTTCGGAGGTCTTGGGGTTGAGCGACCCGAAGCCGAAGAAGTTGTCCTCAGTGCGGCGAGTGTAATTGAACCAGATTTCACCGCGGGTCTTGTTTGTGCCGACCCTGGCGCCGAGCTCTCCGGACCTGTAGAGTTTCGTGGATCCCATCGCCCGCGCGTAAAATTCGTAGCCTTTGAGATCACCATCTTTGGCGGTGGTTGCTTCCATGCCGAAGCCGAATCCGGCTCCCTGGTCGAATCCGCCGACCAGCGCATTGACGTGACCGGCGAGTTTAATGGCCGTGGCGGAGAATTGCTGCGGCGCGTTGCGGTCGCGCGAAAAGGTCCGTCCGGAAAGCGAAGCGAATCCCGCCTGAGGACTGGGCGATTTAGGCGATGGCGGAGTCGCATTGTCGCCGCCGGCGCTGTTGTTATCCGCGCCAGCTTTATCCCCGGTTTTGTCCTTGGTTTTGTCTGTTTTGGGGCCGCCATTCAATTCGGATGGGACGATGACCGGAAAATTGCCGACGGTCGACGGCGATTTTGGCGCCGCGCCTCGTGAGGTCGAAGTTGAAAAGGCGGCGCCTTTCGGGGAGGTGGGATTTGAAACGTCGGCGACCAGGTTCGAGGACTGACCGAATGTGTCAGCCGCCGCCGCCGTTGATAAACATAGCGCCGCTGCTGGCAGCAGTAAGCGCACTCGCAGAAATCTACTCATTTTATACCTCCAAAATATTGGGCCTTAGATTTGGTACTTACAATGTGTCGTTATTCGATGTTTGGCTGGGGCTTTTTTACGACATAATCAAGGCGTCTGGGAGCGCGTCGAAATCTGATCTGACCGCCTCATCCTGCGTTATATAGCCAAACCTCCCTCTGCAGATACGCCGCTCTGGCGGTCTTTGGATTAGAGCGCCGCGGAAATCTGCGGCGAGAGTATACAACTAAAAACGCGTTATGGCTAAATCGTCGGAGCGGGGGTGTACAGTATTGGCTTGCGGTAGTAGACTCCCATCAGCTTAATATCCAGGGCACTCCCACATCGCGCCCCTCCCGCGTAGGTTTAATCCCCGCCCGGACTGACATGAAATGATCAACACTAATTAGAAGATGGGGGAGTTTCTTCAATGATCGAATCGGCTTTGAGGTTAGGGGCCGTTCTCATAATCGGGTTGGTCTGCAATGCGATTTTGGCGATCCGCTGCCAGGCTCAGACGGTGAATGACGATTCAAGCACGACGCCTATAACCGCCAGCAATAAAAGCGCAAACCTAATCACTCCAAATTGGTCACGAGTATTAAAAGATTACGTATTAATACCACGGCCCACGCCCGATCCGCAGATTACAGGGCAGGCGGGCCCTACGCCTACAACCCAACAACCAACTGACCGGGTAAAATCGCGCGAATACCTGGCGCCATGGCGCGAAAGCTACGCGGCGATCAGACTCGGCCCCAAATATATTAATGGAGTTGTGGGAGGCTTTGAGCAGGGGTCCGGACTGGGCTTCGGCGTCGAGTTTACGACCGCCGACAAATTTTCCTGGGTCGAGCTTCGGGCCACGCCGTTTATTTCCACGCAGTGGTTCCGGAGGGCCAGGCTAGACGCTCACTTCCCCCATATCGGTGATGAACGGACGCACGCCGATGTCTGGTTCAATTACCTTCTGGTCAGGTCCTGGAACTTTTACGGCATCGGCCCACGCACGCCACGGGCGACAAGAACCAGCTTCCATCTTGAAGAACGGAGCTATCACGGCCTGCTCCAGCGGGATTTCACTAAACGCTTCAGAGCCGGAGTTTTTGCCGGCCTGGCTAACACCGGCGCCAGGAATGGAGATTATGACGACGTGCCGTCAATAAACACCTTCTTTTCGGGCAACCCTGCGGTCGTGCCGATCACGGCCTGGGCGCCAGGGCTGGACATGAATGCGGAAATTTCCCATTACGGCCTTTACGGCGAATACGACGGACGCAGCAACACGACCGGGCTGACGAAGGGATACTATCTCTACGGGATGTTGGGGTCATGGGACGGTATAGACAACGGCGCTCTTTTTACCGACTGGGGCTGGTTGTGGACGATACTCGACGGCAGAGTTTACATCCCAATCGGCAGCGACAAGACGTCGTTCGCCGCGCGAGTCTTCGCGTCTTTGGAGAACCCGAAGGGCGGCAGCCAGATTCCGTTTTACTACCAATCCTTCCTCGGCGGGCGCCTCTATCTGCGGGGCTTCCGCGAATTCCGCTTCCGGGCTGACAACGCGCTGATCATCCAAACCGAGTTGCGCCGGACCGTCTGGACTCAGAGCGACACTCGCGGGTTGGACGTCCATGCGTTCGGCGACGGCGGGCAGGTGTGGGGTGATAACCGCTCGAAAATAGACCCGCTGATCCTCCTCAACGACGACTTCAGGTCGCCCAACTGGCGTTTCGGCATCGGTGGCGGCGTCACTTACCGCTACAACAGAGGTCTCGCTGTGCGTTTCGAGCTCGGACACAGCAACGAGACCAACCTCGTGTACGTATCATTTACACGGGGCTTTTGAAATTGTGGCGCGAGTAAACAACTCGCGCCGCAACGTTAACGCTCATGGCTTTCGCAGCGCCATCGTCACCCATTCGCCGTCGGGTTTCACGTCGATGACGCTCAGGTTGTGCGATTGAAGGGCCGCTCGTACGTCGTCCGTCTGTTCGCTCAGAACGCCGGAGACGATCAGGATGCCTTGCGGTTTGAGGACCTGAGGAAATTCCGCGGCGAGGGATATGATCACATCGGCCGTCAGATTGGCCAGGACTACATCAAATTCCTCGCCGTTATATGAGCTGAGTTTGTTGACTTCGATTTCAATCTCATCCGCCACGCCGTTGATGGCGGCGTTTTCAAGCGCGACTTCGACGGCTTCAGGGTCTACGTCGAATCCGGCGACGCGCGATCCGGGATGGAGTTTGATCGCCGCTATGGCCAGAATGCCGGTCCCGGTTCCCACATCGAGGAGCGATCCGCCATTCCAATATTTTTCGAGCATCTCTAAACACCCCCGCGTCGTCTCGTGCGTGCCTGTGCCGAAGGCCATTCCGGGATCGATCTCGATCACGAGGCGGTCGGCGCCGCGCGCCTGATCGATTTTCCACGACGGGCAGATCAGCAGACTGCGGCCTACGGCGATCGGCTCATAGCCTTTCTTCCACTCGGCCAGCCAGTCCTGATCGGCGATGGTCAGATTTCTGATCGCGCGTAGCGCGAATTCCGGCAGATCGATCAGTTTCAGATTGCCCAGGATTTGCTCGCGGAGTTTTTCCGCGTCGGGCGCAGAGTTGAAATAAGCCCGCAGCGTAATGAAGTCGGGACTGTTCGCGTCCTCGGAAATTTCCACGCCGGTGGTGTTGAACGCCCATAGCTGCGTCGTCGCAGCGGTTTCGCCGACGCGGGCGATCTCAACCTCAATACAGTGCCAGATTTTATTGTTCATATAAGACAGATAGGACAGATAGGACAGATAGGACAAATAGGACGACGTATTCTATCTGTCCCATTTGTCTTATCTGTCCTATCTGTCCTATTTTTCCTCAATTCCGAGTTCGTCCAAGGTTCGCGGGTCGTTGCGCCAGTGTTCCTGTACGCGGACGAAAAGATGCAGCCGGACGTGGCGCCCAAGCAGGTTTTCGATGTCGCGCCTG
>DASUFM010000067.1:0-2049 GCA_036274535.1 Blastocatellia bacterium | reverse complement strand
GTTCCTCTGGGACAGGCCGCGATCTCGCGCGGCAACTCT
Organism: Blastocatellia bacterium; assembly: GCA_036274535.1. GTDB lineage: Bacteria > Acidobacteriota > Blastocatellia > RBC074 > RBC074 > JAJVID01. Next base: position 2,010 of record DASUFM010000067.1, on the reverse strand, counting down.
ACGACCGTCGTCATCCCCGGCGCCGTCGCGCCTGAACTGACTCCTAGTGTGGCCAGCCGACGCGAGTTTATCGAGGTGCGTGCCGGCGCGCCGGCGTTCGTGATGATTACCGACCTGCCGAAAGAGGCGCAGGGAGTAGACGCCGAGTCGCTCGCCGAAGGGAATATAGAGACTCTAAAGGATGAAGAACTGGCTGAACTTCTTTCGTCGGATTCGCCGGAGAAGATTCGCGCCGCAATGCCTCGTATGACTCCGGAACTGCGGCGGATTGCCGAAGCCGTGCTGAAGGAGCAAAGCAAGTGATTCAGAAAAACTTCTCCAAACCAAGCATAGATCCTCGCGAAGTGATTGAACGCGATGGCGCCGATGGGCTCGCGGATTTACTCGCAAGCGCAGGCTACATCATCCAGCGTCGCGCGCTCATTGATCTCGCGCATGCGCTTCGCAGCCGGAAGCCGCTGCTCATCGAGGGGCCGCGCGGTGGCGGCAAGACCGCACTGGCCGAATCTCTGGCATTGGGATGCAACCTGACGAGCTTTTATCTCCAGGGCATGGACGATCTGACAATCGCGGATGTGCTCTACTCGTGGGATCGCGAAGCGCAGACGCAAATGGTCAGGCAGGAGCTGGCTGCGGGAACTCCGCTCAGTGAGGCTCGGGCCAAACAGTTCTTGCGCGAATATCTGATCCTCGGTGAGGCTCTTGCGGCCTTCGATTGCGCGGAAATGTACTTCGATCCCCCTGTGCTGATTCTCGACGAAGCGGACAAGCTTACGGAAAAAATCGAGGACATGTTGCTGCAATTGCTCGGCCGTGGCTGCGCCCACGTGCCACGCTTCGGGAACATCGGGGTTAGTGACCGATCGAGATGGCCGATAGTCATCCTGCTCTCGAACGACATCCGTCATGACTTGTCTTCTCCTCTGCGATCGAGATGCATCTTCACCTGGCTCGACCCGCCGACGCCGCGCGAGGAAGTGCGAATCCTGCATGCGCGCGCGCCGATGGCTTCACCTGAACTGGTGGGAGGTGTGATCCGGCTCATCAACTGCATCAGGCGCGATATGCCGGCAGTCCGCGACAAGCCTGGATTGCGTGAATCAATAGATCTGATAGAGGCGCTGGTGAGAGATGGCGTCGGAGACCTCACGGCGGAAGTGATCGATCAATACCTGTGCTTCCTGGGCAAGCGACACAAAGAGTTACTCAATCTGCGCCAGGGGCTTGCGAGATTGGAGACAGCCGCTCACAGAGATGATGACGAGATCGATGAATGGGTGGAGTGGGCTTTTGCGAATGTCTCTATCCGAAACATCTAGCCATGATCATACAACACTCAAAACTGTCATCACTATTGATCGCGGGACCGGCAGCGCTCGTTATCCTGGCGGCTCTTATCACAAGCTATTTCAAATCTCGCGCAATAGATCCGCGTGTGACGATGGAATTCAACGGAGCAACGCCCCTTAAACAAACATCCGTCAGACAAACTGTCATCGCCACGACGATTGACGGCGAGGTGGCGCGCACGGCGGAGCGCACTGGCGAAGCGACGGCGCTGGCGCTCTCGGCCAGTCTCTATGCCGCCAGCGAACAAATCAGAGGACGCGCCCCGCGTGACGCTAGAGATCTGCTCTCCAGTCTCGCCTCGCGGAATCTTCTTCCGCCGGGGCTTGCGCTCACACAAATTGAGGGGAACCTCGTTTCCACATACGGCAACGTCTGGGTGCGTTATCGTCCCGAGCCTCTCGGCGTCGAGGTGATCTCCATCGGTCACAAGCCCTCTGACGGGCCAGCGTTGTTTGTGCGTATCCCTGATGAGCTTTCGGAGAAAGGTGAAGCGAAGCTCTACGTCTCGGGTAGCCTCAGCGCCGTGAGAATTCCGGGGCCGTTCTTACCAACCGCCGAGGTTATCGCGCTGGGCTGGTCGCCCGAGACTTTGCGTTCTCTCAAATAATTCCGTCATCGAGGTTGTGATGTCGCTCGATCAATTCTTCAAACGAATAGACA
>DASUFM010000066.1:0-3537 GCA_036274535.1 Blastocatellia bacterium | reverse complement strand
TGAAGCAAACAAGGGAGCAAACATATTGCCCAGGTTGGCGCGGCGCATATGCGTCTGGGCGCTGACGACCCGATTGATTTTTGTGGCGGGCGCCGGCTCAACTTCTCAGCCAGGCTCATACTTCTTGTCGCCCCGCCTTTGGCGATGCTTAGGCCTCCTGAGCGTGAATGCAATATGGCGGTTATTGGTCGTTCTTCCCCTGGGCGCAAATGCGAGTCGCATTGAAGAGCAGTTCTTTGAATTTCTCGGAAGGCTTGGGCGCCTTGCATTCTACATTCCACAGCTCTCGATCAATGTGGTCGCGAAATTTCCTGGCGCGCTTGATTTGTCGCCCCTCGGCATATCGGCTCTGGTTCTAGAGCGCCTTGGCGCCAACTCGCTTAAGGCCCTGACTCAACCTGACCGATGTCTTCTACCGCTATTTTCTTTCAACTTTACACGGCGTGATTCTCGCTAAATATGACGTTTTTATCGCCTCTTACGCTTTTTCATAGAAGACCAACGCTTTCCCCAAGATCACAATGGATGTTCAGCGCCTGAACTGAGGTAAATATGACACAAGGATTTCAGAGGTTCACCAGACGATATGTCAACGTCTTAGGGGTTCTTATAGGACTGGCTGTTGTAAGTTCGATTCTGCTCTACTCCGGATGCGGAATGACAAGCAGCCCCAGAACCCCGGCAAGTGCGACGCCAACTCCAACCCCGACTCCCGCGCCGCCGACTTCGACAATCACGTCCCCAACAGCAGAAGCGTTTGTAAACACCGGAATCACAGTCAACATCACCGGGACTGCGAGCGACGCAGGCGGCGGATCGGTTGTTAAGGTCGAAGTGTCGGTGGACGGCGGCGCTAGCTACAGCACAGCCACGGGGACGAACGCCTGGAGCTTCAACTGGACGCCGACCACGGTCGGACAAGCGACGATCAAAAGCCGGGCGGTGGACAATACCCTCTGTGCCAATTTGCGGACAAGTACCCCTCCTGCAGGAACAGGGTCTGGCGACGTCTCCAGTGGGAGTATGAACAGGAAAAACGGGCCAGCCGTATCTTGCATAGCGTAACGCGATGGCCACTATCTTATTCATGTTCATGAACCAATCGCCTTTTTTGCTCTCACGCCAATCGGCCCGGATTCAGAAGTTGGTTTGAAGGTAATTAATCGAACGTATTTGTTCCTGCCGTCCGAATCCTTACCTACGCTTCGGCTGAACCAGATCGCGGACGCGAACGAATTATCCGGCGACCGGCGCGTGAAGACCTGGCCGTTCCATTCAACCGCAGTGGCGCCGTCGCCATCTCGATTAAGAACAGTTGCGCCAATTGAGGGCCAGTCAAACGTGAGATATTCACTCAAAGGTCGCTGATAATTGGGAGCAGGGTTTGACGAGACGGCCATCAGGCGCAGTTGCGCTTCGACGCCCTGAAGGCTCACAGCAATCATCCGTAGAATCTCAGTCTGTTCGGTTATTCGTTATGTGGTCAGCCACATAACGAATTTTGTCCGAGCCTGACAATCAGTTTTTCGTCTGCATCAGACATAGTTCCCTCCCTGACCCCGGTTGAAGAAAGCAGCCTGTAAGCCTGGCGCTGCGTCTGGCAGCTATCGCAACCGGCAAGTGATCAGATTGTGCGGTTCGATGCCGCCCGCTCCATTTTCCCTGAATGGAAGAAGGAGATGACGAGGCGCCGTTATGCGCAATTAGAAGAAACCGGAATAGTAATTCCGTTCACAGCCACCAACCTATTGACATTCGATTGGTCAACTCTTACCCTCTGCCCTATCGAAGAGTGAGAGGTGGTCCATGCCAAAAGAGGGGCGAAAGAAAAGAACTGACATGCTGCAGGGTATGCTCGACCTGCTGATCCTGCGGACGCTGAAGCAGGGAGAGCTTAACGGGTGGGACATTATGAATCGCATCCAGATAGTCTCGGGCGAGGTGTTTCGCGTCATCCCGGGTTCGCTTTATCCGGCGCTCCACAGGCTTGAGGTCGGCGGGTTGGTCAAAGCCGAATGGGGCGCTTCGGATAACAACCGGCGCGCAAAGTTCTACAAACTAACCGCAGCCGGGAAGAAGCGGCTTGATACGGAGTTGGATACCTGGAAGCGGTTTTCCGGCGCGGTAGAGTTGATATTACAAGACGCCTGACCATACAGGCGCTAACAGGAAGAGGCCAATATGCCGAGCAGACTGAGAACGGCGCTGCAGACCTTGCTGCGCAGGTCGCAAACCGAGATCGAATTGGACGAGGAGTTGCGCTACCACATCGATCAACAGACCGAGCAGAACATTCGCCTGGGAATGAATCCGGAAGAGGCTCGATTCGCGGCTCGCAAGGCTTTCGGCGGAGTGGAACAGGCGAAAGAGCTTAGCCGCGACGCTCGAGGACTGAGATGGCTTGAAGAATTATGGCAGGACTTGAAGTATGGATGGCGAATGCTGCTCAAAAAACCTGGCGGTACCCTGATTGCCGTCATCACCCTGGCGCTTGGCATCGGCGCGAACACAGCGATCTTCAGCGTGGTGAATGCAATGTTGTTCAGGCCTTTGCCTTATGCGGAAGCCGACCGGCTGATGGCTGTCGTTTTAGACAGCGAGAATCCCGGTCGGGATCGCGCTGCGCCAAAGCCCTTATGGTCTTATCCAAGATTCTCAGCCTTTCGGGAACAGCAGACCAGCTTCGATGCGGTCGCCGCCTACTCGCAGCAACCAATGGCCGTGAATTTCTCCGATCAATCGGAGAGGATCGAAGTCGAGATAGTCACGTCTGACTACTTCAAAACGCTGGGCGTCAAAGCCGCGCTGGGCCGCGTGTTTGCGACGGAGGAAGATCAAACGCCCGAATCTCATCCTGTCGTCTTGATCGGAGACAAAATCTGGCGACGGCGTTTCGCAGCCGATCCGAATGTGATCGGACAGACGATTCACATCAGAAACGCGCCTTTTACGATTATCGGCGTGGCCCCGGCAGGCTTCGCCGGGCAGGTGGGCACGGCGGAAATATGGGCGCCGTTGATGATGGCCCCGAAGCTGATGTTTCCCGAAACTCTGGCGAACACAGTGACGTGGCTCAGGGCGACCGCGCGGCTCAAACCCGGCGTCATTACGGCTCAGGCTCAGCTAGAAGCCACCGCATTGTCCGACCGGATCAATCAGATGATTCCGGATCCACCGGGGCGCAGACCCGGGGCGAGCAAGGAGAGCATCAACCTGATTCCGCTCAAAGATACGAAGATAGATCCGCTGATTCGGCGGTCATTTCTGATTCTGCTTGCGGCGGTAGGATTCGTTTTGTTGATCGCCTGCGCGAATGTGGCCAATCTATTGCTTGCTCGCGCCGTCGGGCGGAGGAAAGAGTTTGCGGTACGGCTGGCGTTAGGAGCCGGCAAATGGCGCCTCATCCGGCAAGTGTTAACCGAAAGCCTGATGCTGGCCGCGCTGGGCGCCGCCGCCGGCCTTGTTGTCGCGTTCTGGGGAATCAACTGGCTGGTTACGGCGCGCCCGTGGAACGACACCGGATTCTGGTCGCAATAC
>DASUFM010000065.1:0-9850 GCA_036274535.1 Blastocatellia bacterium | reverse complement strand
GCGCCGTTCGCCAGTCTTCCGGGCGTTGTTGTATCCCCGATTCGCGCACAGCCGGTTTCCAAGTACACCCAGCTGACGCTCGGTGGAGTTCCGGGGCGCGTAATTCTCGATCCTGACCCTAATCCCGTGGCAACCGGCGTGCGGCAAGGGTTCTTCCCGTTCAAATCCAGCGCCGTTTCGGGCCTGACCGCTGATGACGTCAATCGAATACTCATTCAGGCGGCGCAGCAGGCTTATCGTATGCGGGCGGCGATTCGCCTCCCGGTTCCTTTGCCAGTCGAAGTCAACATCACCGTGGTTGACACTAACGGCGTGGTGCTTGGAATATTCAGCACACAGGACGCTCCGGAATTCGGCTTCGATGTGAGCGTTCAAAAGGCCCGCACGTCGATGTTTTTCAGCAGCCCCAACGCGGGCGCGTTGTTGCGGTCTGCGGAGGGAGGCAAGTTTGCGAAGTTCGTAGACGCGGCGATACCCTTCGGCGTTAATCTCGACGGCTCGGTCGCTTTCAGCGAAAGGGCGAACGGCTTCCTGAGCCGCCCGTTCTTTCCTGACGGCATCTTCGGCACAATGAACGGGCCATTCTCAAAACCCTTCCCCGTCTGGAGCCCATTCAACGTGGGGCTGCAGCTGGCGCTGGACAGGACGGCCCTCGTCACCATCCTGACCGGCGGAACGGCGCCGGGTTGCACCGCGATTCCGAGCCTGGGCACGGGCATCCAAATTTTCGCCGGCGGCGTCCCATTATTCAAAAACGGGGTGTTGGTAGGCGGGATCGGCGTCAGCGGTGACGGCATCGATCAGGACGACACCGTCGCTTCAGCCGGCTCTTTCGGCTACGAAGCGCCCCCAGCAATTCGCGCGGATCAATTATTGCCGTTCAACGTGCGACTGCCTTACGTTAAATTCCCTCGCCACCCGAATATAGGGAATCCTCCGGCGAACCCGCCGATCATAAGGAACACGCGGGCGTTTGCGAATACGAATTGACTCGCGTGGCGCGTTAATGTCAAATTCCATCCCGCCGGCGCTTCAGGATAGCCAATCGGCGGCGAGCTCGGTCCGAATGTTCGGCCGCGGGCTCGCCGCCGAAGCCATGCGTCATTGGTCTTTAAATATGAGCCTTTATAGTGGCGCCTGTCTGTTACAGACAGTGTCCCAATGTCTATTGTTCCGATTTTAATCGGAATCTACCCAGCACAGCGGTCCACTTCTATGGTCAAAAAAGTCACCCTTATACTCTCCCTGATAAGCGTTTGCGCCCTTTGGCGCGTGCCATCGATATTGCCCGGCGCCGCCGCGCAGAAAATGCCGGGAGCCCAAATGCCGGGATCCGGCCAGCCCAGGCGCAATAAGGCCCGCGGCACGAAGCAGATCAACTACTCAAAATTCCAACATTCATCGCACGCGGGATTCGTCGGAGGCGTGCTCAGGCAGTCCAAGTCGCAGGAACTCAAATGTGACTACTGCCACGAGAACCCGACTCCCGACAAGCCCATGGTCACCGGATATCCGAACATGAAGCCGGGCGGCTCGAAGATCACTCACGGCGCCTGCATCGAATGCCATCTCATGGCCGGGCGGCCCGAATACCCGCAAATGTGCCTGATCTGCCATGGCACGATGCCGCTGGCGGAGATGAAGAAGAACATTCGCTCCTTCCCGAATCCGGCGTCGGGACCTAATTCGCAATTTTATGATCATTACTCGCACAACGACCACGCGGGCTATTTCAAGTCTTCGAAGACCTACAAGGAAATATTCAAGGACAAGACCAAATTCAAAGAAAGGGACAACTTCGAGTGTTCCGCCTGTCACGATGAGAATCCGCAGCCGGTGAAGGTCGGCGGCGTGGACTTCGCGAAGGGCATCAAGGAGCGCGCCCCCGGTCACCAGGAATGCTTCGTTTGCCATTTCAACGAAAAAGAAGTGGACAAGACGTCCAAGACTTTCGCGACCAACTGTGTCGGCTGTCACAACCTGGATAGCAAACCGAAGGGGATGGGGTCGGAACTGGCTGTGCTCTGGTTCAACCGCGAGATTGTCAACACTGAGTTCAATCCGGCCAAACCGCCGCAGAAAGCCGGTCAGAAGCCCAAGCCTCCCGCGCCGTTCAACCACGAAGCTCACATGGCCGATTACGACGACACTAAGGGAAAACGCTTCGGCCAGGGGACCTCGAGCTGTTTGATCTGCCACGAGACCGGGAAAACCGCTAATACTCGCGGAGACTTTTTCAACGAGTTCAAAAAGACGGCGAGCAGGCAGCCGAGCGCGGGCAGTTGCATCCCATGTCACCAATCAGAGATGCAGAAGCATATCGGCGGTCCTGTGACGCTGGAAAGCGCCAAGTGCAGCGTGTGCCATTCGCTGCAAACGATCAAGGCGCGCGGCCTCAAAGGCGTCGCGCTGCCGCCGCTGAGCCATTTCATCAACCAGCAGCAACCGACGCCGCCACCGGTATTGGCGCAGAATAACCCGCCGGAGCCGGTCAGGCCGGAGCCGGTTAAACCGCAACCGCCTCAACCGGAGCCGGCGCCAGAGCCGGTCAAGGTAGAGCCGCCAAAAACAGATCCGGAACCGGTTAAGGCGGAACAGCCGAAGACTGATCCGGAGCCGCCAAAAACAGAGCCGCCAAAAACAGATCCGGAGCCGGTTAAGGCAGAGCCGCCAAAACCGGAGCCGGCGCCGACCCCCGCGCCTTCGGGGGCCAGAAAACCGGAGCCGAACGGGATTGTTACTTTAGGCAACACAGATCGTAATCCATTTGGCGATCAATGGGGGCAGCATTCCAAATGGGGGGTGGTCTCAAACTTCGATCACACTAAACACACCCAGCCGAAATACTCGAGTAAGTGTGAGGACTGTCACCACACTAACAAGGATTCCAAAAATGAAGAAGTGCTGGCGTGCCTTAACTGCCACCAGTCGGCTGATTCCCCAATCACGGCGGAAAAGGGCGGCGGCGTCACCGTGGAAGACTCTTATCACGGCGTTCCCGACAGCGAAAAGGTTCCGTTAGCCGGCTGCATCGAATGCCACAAACGCTACCGCGACAACAACCCGGATTCCAAGGCGCCGATTAAGTCGCCTTGCTCCGGCTGTCATACGGAAAAGACGGCGCGACTCGACCCGCGAATGATACGCCCGCAGCGCGCGGATTGGGTTACGACGAATATAGCCTCGTTGACTCAATGGATAAGAAACTCACGCGCGCCCGCGGTCGCGTTGAGCAGGTGACTGCCACAGAGTCACAGAGACACAGCGCAAAAAAGGGAAATAGAATAACATCTATCATCTTTTTTCCTCTGTGACTCTGTGACTCTGTGGCAAAGCATATATCCCATAGCTGTTTAAATACGAAAATGCAGAAAACGATCTGGCCTCTGAAAACCTGGCTGAAAATAGCGAAACTCGCCCTTGCGTTCGCTTGTTTCGCAATTCTAGTCGTTCCATTCGCCGCTCGCGGCCAGCAGGCCGGCAAACAATCTGGCGCTAAACCGACGCCCACACCGGCCGCCGCGATCGCTCCGCCGCCGGTGAAAAAGCCGGTTGACTATAACCGCTTCACCCACCAGACGCATCTGGGATTGATCAAAGTCCCGAACACCAACTTCGCGCGCGAACTGAAATGTCAATCGTGCCACGACCGGCCCACCGCCCGGGAAATCTCAAGCAGCATTGTCGCCACCACTGACCGCAATGTGCAGTTGAGTCTGAAATTTCCGGGTCACAAAGCCTGCGTCGAATGTCACGTCGTTCAATTCACATCGAAGCCGCAGCAGACCTGCGTCATCTGCCATAATACCGAGCAGGGGTTGAACGCGCGCCCGCCGCAACGCGATTTCCCGGCGCGCTACGATTTCAGCGCGTTTTTCGACGCCAAGCAGCACGAATTGCACGTCACTTACAAAAAGTCTGACGGCAAACAAATGGACTGCGATTCCTGCCACGTGCCGACTCAGAAAGGCCTGGCCGTGACCATCGGATCGCATCCCGAATGTTACGCCTGCCATACGCCGGGCAGCTTCGACCAGAAGGCGAAGGTGAAAGCCGACTGCGCGGTCTGCCATGGTCAGGGAATAATCGCTTCTCAACCCGAGCTATTCGGCGACAAACTCGCGAGTCGCGCTTACGGCGCCAAGTTCTCGCACGTCGAGCACATGAAATTTATGGATTGCAGGGTCTGCCACTCGATACAGGGCGGCTACAATCAAAACTCCCCCTCTTCGCCGACCGTCAAACAACACAACACCGCCGCCCAGGCGGGAGGCCGCGGCTGCTTCACCTGCCACGACGGCAGACAGCACTACGGCCGCGCGGTCTTCAGCGGTGACGACGCTCAATCATGTGGCAGGTGTCATAACTTGAAGGGGACCATCCAAGTCCCAAGGGTTCGCGGCTGATTGCGGATTGCGGATTGCGGATTAACGCGATCATCCAATAGAAAAATGGCCGAAAGGATTTCAATCCTTCGGCCATTTTTCTATTGTTATGAATTTGCGGATGTAATGTTGAGCATTTTGCAATCCGCAATCCGCAATCCGCAATCCGCAATCCGCAATTCCTATTTAAGCGCCAGTTTGTTGACGGCTTCCACCAGTTCATTAACCTGGAATGGTTTTTCGATGAAGGCGTCGCAATTGTCCTTGATCAGGCGGGATTTCTCGCTGTCGTTCTGGCCTGTGACGGCCAGCACTTTAATATCGGCGAGCGATGGATTCGCTTTGATCTGGCGTGTGGCTTCGGCTCCGTCCATGACCGGCATGTCCAGGTCCATTACGATCACGTCGGGGTGCAGACTGTGGGCAAGTTCTATCGCCTCCAGGCCGTTCGAGGCCTGGAGAACGCTATAGTCATCCTCCAGCGCATAGATTAGCATGCGTCGCACGCCTTCGAGATCATCCACTATCAAAACTTTGGTCACATGACACCTCGGTGATAAAGCTACTTTGTCGCCACTCCACGACGTGGATTGGGGCCGGCGATCGCAAACGCCGGCGAGACATTATCAGGTGGGGTCAGGAGTTTCCGCGCGTCGTATTGGCTTTCGGCGTCGCGTCTGGAAACGAATTTGAAGAGATCACAATCCGAACTGAGAGCCAACCCTGGACTTGTGAACTCAAGTTGCGCCGGAACCGCGCCAGTGAGACCAACCGGCGAGACTGTTCTGGCAAGTTATCTTAGAACAACGGCTGTCAGGGCCATTAACGAGAAGATCCGCGTTCTTAGTTTGAGTGAAAAGAACTTATTTCCAAGTTTGATTGCGATACGGCGGCGCCGTTGGGAGATCCGCGGCCGAATTATACCTAAATCCTTGAAAATATGTACAGTGGGGCGCTACTTTGCGCGGCCAAGTGGAAATGGCGGATTGCGGATTGCGGATTGCGGATTGATAGTGGCGGTTGTCTCTGGCAAGAGGCGACAAAATGAAAGCAGGATTGTCGGAAACAATAAATCCACAATCCGCAATCCGCAATCCGCAATCACATCTGTCCCATCTCGCGCGCGAAAGGATTGCTGTTTTGCCAGCCGGTGCGTCCTGAGATGCGGAAATTTTCGAGCCGCCGAATGGCGATTTCGCAGAAGATCGGGTCAATATCCATCGTCAGACATCTTCGTCCGGCCATCTCAGCGGCCAGGAGCGTCGTGCCCGAATGGGCGAAGAAATCGAGCGCCGTATCGCCGGGCGAAGAACTGGCTTCGATGATCCTGGCGATCGCTTTGAGCGGCTTCTGCGCATAACAGCCGTTGACATTCTCTTCCATGCGATAAAAGACCTGCTGCACATCGATCCAGACATTGCCCGCGCGGATGAAATCGCCACGACCGCGTTCCGTGTTCTCGGTCATTTGTCCGTTAACCTCTTTGTAATATCCCTTTAACGCCTTCGGAATGTCGGTGTACTGAGGCGTGAACGCGGGAGAGCCTTTCGTATAATATAGCAGTTCCTGCCTTACGCTCATCCAGTTCTTCTGTGTGCCGTAACCGCGCTGGTTGCGTACTGTGATGAAACTGCGCGAGGTGAAACCGGTCTCCCGCATCATCATCATTACTTCGGGCATCGGGGAGAAGCCGTTCTTCTGATCGGCCCCGATCCACAGATAGAGACTGCTGTCGGAATCGAGCGCATCGTATGTGCTATTTACAACCCGCCGCAGCCAGGCGACAAAATCTTCGCTCGGCATGCGTTCGAAAGCGACCAGGTTGTATGGCGGGTCGTGAATCGCGAGGCGCGCCGGTTCATTTCCGCAGAGCCTCATCACGTCTTCGCGCGAGGTCGAGTCAAGACATCCGACGCGATGGCCGTTCTGCCGGTCATTCCAGATTTCGCCCGGCTTCAGTCTGCAGAATTGAGATACCCTCTGGCGCAAATCTTCGTCACAATCCAGACGGGCAAGCGGATGTTTGAGCATGCTTAAAATCGAACCATTGCCACGGAGACACAGAGACACAGAGAGAGAGACATATGGAAGAACTCCTTTCTCTCTACGTCTCTGTGTCTCTGTGTCTCTGTGGCCATCATTATTGTCACATTGGAAGCCTGCTCGCGGGATTTGACTTTGGGGAATAATCGAAGCCTAATAGCAAATCGTTTCACCGCTGCAAATTAGCGCTCCAGACAGATCCCGGAGAAGACTTATGGATTATAACCTCGAACTTGTTAAACGCTATGGTCGTGTGTTGATGGGCGGTGTGACGTCGCCGGTCATCCTGAATATTCTGATCACGTCGGTTTGCGACATGCGCTGCGTACACTGTTTCTTCACCGAAGAGCTCGACGACAAGCCGCGCAAGAAATTACAGATGACAACCGAGCAGTTGGCGCGCGTCAGCGAGACGCTCGGCGGCAAATTGCCGATCCTGATCATCGCGGGCGGCGAGCCGTTCACTCGCAAAGACCTGCCGCAAGTCGTCCGCGCGTTTTATGAAAACAACCAGCTCGAATCGGTCTACCTGATGTCGAACGGAGGCATCCAGCAGCGGATCGTTCCGGACGTCTCCCGTATCCTCGAAGAATGCCCCGGGCTCAACGTCACCGTCGCGCTCGGCGTTGACGGACTGAAAGAGGAGCATGAGAAGATTCGCGGCAAGGCCGGAAGTTGGGACAAAGCTATTGATACGGCGCGCCAGCTTCAGGCGATTCAGCGCGAGATCCCCAGGCTCGACGTTCAGACCTGCACCTGCTTTATGAATTCGAACCAGGACCGCATTTTCGAGTGGTACGACTTCCTGCGCTATGAGCTCAAACCCGACAAGATCAACGTCAACTATATCCGGCCGCCCTCGGCGAGGCCCGAAGAGTTGAACATCGATCTGGCGCGCTACCGCAGGCTTTCGGCCTTGATTGACGACGATTCGCGGCGCGGCGTGATCAAAAACCATTACAAAGGCAAGGGCGGATATTTCAAGGCGGCCGTGGACATCTACATGCACGAACTGATCGCCCGCACCGAGGAAAGCCATAAAGCCCAATTGCGCTGCTTCGCCGGGACGACCGGAGGCGTGATCTACGACGAAGGCACGGTGTCCAGCTGCGAGAATCTGGACCCGATCGGCAACCTGCGCGATTACGATTGGAATTTCCGGGCGCTGTGGAATTCGCCCGAATTGAACGCCCGCCGCGAGCAGATCAAACAGGGCTGCTATTGCACGCACGAATCGAACTGCTACTACCCGTCGCTGGCCTTCAACCCGAAGCACCTGATCCAGATCAAAAAGCTCGAAAGGCAGTTGAAGAAATCACACGGGTCAGAATCCGAGCCGGTTTTGACGCCGCGCACGGCATAGGTCACTCGTAAGTTCCCCGTCTTGAAAATTGAAAACAGAACCCAATGACTAACGATCCCGCCAAAAAATTTCTGATCATCACCTCCGAAACCGGAGGCGGCCATGCGAGCGCCGCCTCCGCTATCGCCGACGGGCTGAGGCGATTCGCCGCTCCCGAATGTCTGGTCAACATCGCCCGCGCGATTGAAGAATCTCACCTGCTGGCCGAAAAACTGGCGGAGCTTTATAACTACCTGCTGCGCCATCATCAGCATTTGATGAAGTATTACTACTGGGCGATCGAGCGCTTCCGGCCGAATGAATCGAGTTTGTTTTATCGGATGACTTCGAGGTACGTTCGGCAATTATTCGAGAAATACTGCCCGCAGGTCATCGTTTCGGTTCACCCGATGACACAGCATTTTCTGGGGCGCATGTTGCGCGAACTCGGTTTGCTCGACCGCATTCCCCTGGTCACGGTCGTGACCGACCCGTGTTACGGGTTCTGGCGCGGGTGGGCCTGCGACGAAGTCAGCCTCTACCTGGTCGCCACCGAAGACGCGCGGCGGCAATTGATCGATTACGGCGCGCCGGAAGAGAAGATCAAAATCTGCGGCATCCCTATCCATCCGAAATTTCAATTTCAAACCGAAGAGGAAAAGTTCGTCACGCGCGCCGAACTCGGACTCGATCCCGAAAAGTTCACCGTCTTCATCAACGCAGGCTGGATCGGCGGCGGTAACATCCCGCGCATCTTCGAAGAGATGGTCGATCGCGGAGAGCAACTCCAAGGCGCCCAGGCGATCTTTCTGGCCGGCCGCAATCATGAATTGCGCGATCGTATCGAATCCGTCGCCCGCCGCGCGCCTTTTCAGACGAAAGTCATCGGCTACACGACCGTCATGGAGAAGTTGATGAACGCGGCTGACGTGATGGTGTCGAAACTCGGCGGCCTGACCACCTTCGAGGCTCTGGCGAGCCGTTTGCCGATCATCGCCGACACGACCACGCCACCGATGCCGCAGGAATCACAAACCGCTCATCTTATATCCCGGCACAACGCAGGTGTGATGCTTAACCGGGCCGGCGACATCGCGCCGATCATCCGCCGCCTGCTGAGCGATCCGGCGGAACACGCCGCGATGCGGCTGGCCGCATCGCGCATCGCCATTCCCGACGCCACCAAACGCATCGTCGACGAACTGATGCGAAAAGTCGAACAACGCGTCCCGGTCAGACCTCCCGACATCGAATCGGGCGAATACCAACCCGCCAGTTAACATTGCTCTGAACCGAGAGGTATATGTGGGAATATGGGATTACTAGAAGGGAAGAAAGCGATTATCACGGGCGGCTCGCGCGGCATCGGGCGTTCGCTCTGCGAAGTCTTCGCGCGCGAAGGCGCCGACATCGCGTTCAATTACAACGTCAGCGATGAGCGGGCCGCGGCCACCGTCAAGGAGATCGAATCAATGGGCCGCCGCGCGCTCTCGTTCAAAGTCTCGGTCACCGACCGTCCGGGAATGATCAAGATGGCGCGCAAAATACACGAGGAATTCGGGCGCATCGACATCCTGGTTAACAACGCCGCCATCAATCGCGGCGACAACTTCGCCACGATGACCGAACGAGCCTGGGATGAAGTCATCGACACGAACGTCAACGGGTTATTCAACGCCACCAAGCCGGTCTTCAAATTCATGATGCGCCAGCGCTCCGGCAGTATTCTGAACCTGAGCAGCATAGGCGCCGTCCGCGCCCTGCCTACGGCGGTCCATTACGCCACGTCGAAGGCCGCCGTCATCGGCTTCACCAAATGCCTCTCGCGCGAAGCCGCGCCTTTCGGCATCACCGTCAACGCCATCGCCGCCGGAATCTTCGATACCGACCTGGCTGACGCCCTGCCCGAGCGTTTGCTGGATATGCATCGGTTCTGGTGCGCGAAAGGACGTCGCGGCCACCCTGAAGAGCTGGCCGAAATCGCCGCGTTCATGGTCTCGGACAAGAACAGCTATATGATCGGCGAGATCGTGACAGTGGACGGCGGGAGCATTACTTAATATCAGTACCGCGAGCGGTA
>DASUFM010000064.1:0-6649 GCA_036274535.1 Blastocatellia bacterium | reverse complement strand
CGAAACAATAGATTGGGAGATTCCTGATGATCCGCTTCTCTGAATCCGCGGCGACCGCGCGCGCAATCGCCCTGGTCCTGACTGTTCTGGCATTCACCGCTTTTGCGTTCGGGCAGAAAACAAAACCGAAGTCCTCGCCCGGCGCTCAGCCGGCGCCAAAGCCGCTGGAGTTGAGTTACACATTGGCTTTTCCTCAACCGCACACGCATCTTTACGAGGTAAGTTTAACGATAGGCAATGTGGTGACGCCGCAACTGGACCTTTCATTGCCGATCTGGACGCCCGGCTCGTACGTGGCGCGTGAATACTCGCGCCACGTTCAGGACTTCAACGCCGGAGAGGGATCGGAGGGGCCTTTGTCGTGGCGAAAGACAGATAAGGCCACCTGGCGTATCGAGACCGGAGCGGACGCCGCCAGGCCGAAGACGATTCGCGCGAGCGATCGCGTTTACGCCAATGAGCTGGCGACGCAGACCAGCCACCTGGACGCGACTCATGCCTATTTCAACGGCGCTTCGCTGTTCATGTATGTTCCCGGCGCGACGGACCGGCCGCATCGAATCAAATTCATAACGCCCGAAGGCTGGCGTGTCACGACGCCGATTGCGCTTCAACCTGACCCGGACGGCTATTACACGGCGCCGGATTACGACCGGCTGGTCGATTCGCCGACCGAGATCGGGACGCATAAGCTTCTGGAATTCTCCGTCCGAGGCAAACGGCACCGCGCGGCCATCTGGGGACAATACGAATTCGACGACGAGCGATTAAAAACCGACCTGGCGAAAATCGTTGAGGAAGGCGCGAAGATGTTCGGCGGCCTGCCTTACGATCATTACACTTTCATCATTCACGTTCAGCCCGGCATAGGCGGCGGCACGGAGCATCTATATTCCAACGTCAGCATGACGCGGCCCGAAGCCTTCAAATCCGACCGCGCCTACAAAGGATTCCTGCGCCTGGAGTCGCACGAATACTTCCACCACTGGAACGTCAAACGGATTCGCCCGCTGGCCCTGGGGCCGTTCGATTACCAGCGGGAAAACTACACGCGCGGACTGTGGGTCTCCGAAGGCGTCACTTCGTATTACGGCGACCTGCTGCTGCGCAGAGCCGGATTGATCAGCGCGAATGAATACCTGGAAGGCCTGGCCAATACGATAGCGGGTTATGAACAAACGCCCGGAAGATTCGAACAATCGGCTGAATCAGCCAGCTTCGACGCCTGGATCAAGCAATACCGCCCCGACGAAAATTCCGTCAACACGGCGATGTCATATTACACGAAGGGCGAGTTGCTCGGCCTGATGTTCGACATCGAGATTCGCGCGCTGAGTGGCAACAGTAAATCACTCGATGACGTAATGAGGCTGCTGCTGGAAAATCATGGCCTGCCCAGGCCGGGCTTCACGGACACGGAGTTGAAAGCGGCGTTTGAAAAGGTCGCCGGCGTTGACCTGACCAATTTCTGGAACCGGTTCGTCGCGGGAAACGATGAGATCGATTTCGCCGCCTGGTTCAACAAAGCCGGATTGCAGTTGGCCAAAGGATACCGGACCGGCTCGCCATACGCGGACAGCAAGACCGATAAACCCGGCTGGCTCGGCCTTCGCGCGCGCCCTGGCGGAGAGCGCGCCGTCGTGTCCAACGTCATCGCCGGATCGCCGGCTTATGAGGGCGGCGTCAATACAGGCGACGAACTCCTCGCGATTGACGGCAGGAAGATCGATGCGGCCGGCGCCGCTCTGAACGACCTGCGCGCCGGCCAGCGCGTGTCGCTGACCGTCTTTCGCCGAGAGCGCTTGATGAATTTCGACCTGACGGCCGCAACCAAACCGTTCGATTATTACACGATCACCGAATTGAAGGACGCCGGGGATGCGCAGAAAACATTGCGCGAATCCTGGTTATCAAAATAGGACATATAGGGCATGTAGGGCATATAGGGCATATAAATCCTATCAGTCCTATTTGTCCTATTCCTGAGAGCATAAAACATGAAAAAGACACTGATTATTTCGTTGACCATAACTCTGTTTGCGGTTGGCGCCGCGATGGCGCAGCAACCGATGCAATATCCCAAAACCAGAAAAGTCGATCAGGTCGACGACTATCACGGGACCAAAGTCGCCGATCCATACCGCTGGCTTGAAGACGACAACTCCACAGAAACCGCGAAATGGGTCGAGGAAGAAAACAAGATCACGTTCGGTTATCTGGAAAAGATTCCTTACCGCTCGAAGATCAAAGATCGGCTGACGCAGCTTTTCAACTACCCGAAGATCGGCGCGCCGTTCCGCAAGGGCGATCTTTATTTCTTCACTAAGAACGATGGGTTGCAGAACCAGAGCGTGCTCTACGTTCAGAAGGGCCTGGACGGCAAGCCGGAGGTATTGATCGACCCGAATAAGTGGTCCAAGGACGGCACGGCTCGGCTCAGCGCCTTCGCTCTTTCGAAGGACGGTAAATACGCCGCATACGGCGTCTCACTCAGCGGCTCCGATTGGCAGGAATACCGCGTGATGGAAGTCGCGTCGCGCAATGTCCTGCCAGACACACTGAAATGGGTGAAGGTTTCGGGCATCGCGTGGCAGGGCGACGGTTTTTATTACAGCCGCTATCCCGAACCTGAGAAAGGCCACGAGCTTTCGACCAAAAACGAGAACCACCAGGTCTACTTTCATAAGATCGGGACCGCGCAGTCCGCGGATGAACTGGTCTATCAAGACCCTGCGCATCCGCAGAGATTCCACATCGTGGGGACGACTGAAGACGAGCGGTTTGCGATTCTCACCATATCGGACCGCGGGAAGGGCAGGAAAGGCAATTCCATCTTCCACCGCGACGCGAAATCAGGCGGCAAGGAGTTCAAACCGATCATCGCTGATATAGGCGACGACTCTTTCGGCGTGATTGACAACACAGGCGACAAATTTCTGATCCAGACCGATAAGGGCGCGCCCAACGGCAAGGTCGTCCTGTACGACCCGAAGACCGAGAAATGGTCGGATATCCTGCCCGAAAAAGCCGAACCGTTGGAGGGCGCGGGCACGGCGGGCGGCAAGTTATTCGCCACGTATTTGAAAGACGTGACGACGCAGGCTTACGTCTACAGCCTGGATGGAAAACTCGAGAATGAGATCGAACTGCCCGGTCTCGGCGCGGCGGGCGGATTCGGCGGCAATTTCGATGACCAGTTCGTCTTTTACACCTTCACTTCTTTCAACGCGCCGCCGACGACCTACCGTTACGACATCGCCACAAAGAAGAGCTCGTTCTTCCGCGCGCCTGAAATTCCCGGCTTCAAGGCCGGAGATTTCGAGACCAAACAGGTCTTTTACAACAGCAAGGACGGCGCGCGCGTGCCGATGTTCCTGGTCTATAAAAAGGGCCTGAAGCTCGACGGCAATAACCCCACGCTGCTTTACGGCTATGGCGGGTTCAATATCACGACTTCGCCCAGTTTCAACTCGCTACGCATCGCGCTGCTTGAAAACGGGTTTGTTTACGCTTCAGCCAACCTGCGCGGCGGCGGCGAATACGGTGAAAAATGGCACGAGGCCGGAACTAAGCTGAAAAAACAGAATGTCTTCGACGATTTCATCGCGGCCGCAGAATGGCTGATCGCCAACAAATACACGTCATCAGAGAAGCTGGCGATTCAGGGCGGGTCGAACGGCGGTTTGCTGGTCGGCGCGGCGCTCAACCAGCGGCCTGACCTCTTCAAAGTCGCGCTGCCGGCCGTGGGCGTGATGGACATGCTGCGCTTCCACAAGTTCACCATCGGCTGGAACTGGATCGCCGACTACGGGTCATCGGACAACGCCGAGGAATTCAAGGCGCTTTACGCATATTCGCCGCTGCACAACATCAAAGAGACGAAATATCCGGCGACTCTGATCACAACGGCCGATCACGACGATCGCGTGGTTCCCGCGCACTCGTTCAAATACGCTGCGACGATCCAGGAGAAACAGCGCGGCCCCGCTCCCGTTCTGATCCGCATCGAGACCAAATCCGGTCACGGCGCTTCGAGCACGACCAAGCAGATCGAAATCACGGCCGACACTTACGCGTTCCTGTTTTACAACCTCGGCGTGACGCCGAAATGACGAGGATCGAGGATCGAGGATCGAGGATCGAGGATCGAGGATCTTCGATCCTCCATCTTCCATCTTCCATCTTCCATGAGGTATGATGCGCCCGCTGGTAAATATAGTTTTATGCGGGAGGTCGAGTTTTGATGCGAGCGTATTATGTCCTCTCCCTGCTCCTCATCACCGGCTTTTTGCGTGCCCCGTCTCTCGCGCAAGAGCCGTCGCCCCAATCCCCGACAACAAAGAATCTATCATTTATAAAGGAAATTATGCGCCGCCGGATATCGCCGCCGACAATCACTATTCCCGATGAGGCGATTGAGGAACCTGTCCTGCGCATCGAGACGGTGGTTTTGCGTCTGCCGGATCCGAACGCCGGACTGAAAAAATCCGGATCCTACCTAAAGAGTTTGTCCGAACTTTACGAAACGGCGGTCTTCCAGCGCCAGAGGTATTTCGAAACCGGGCAGCCGATAGAGTTCGAGCGCGGGAATTTATTTTTCCGCCAGGATCGTTACGTCGTGACAAAAGGCCTGATACTTTACAGTCTCCAAAATGACCGGATCGATTTCGGACTTTATCAACGCAGCTTTCAGGGCGACGCGTCGCCAGACCGCGCGCGGGCGCAGCGTATCGATCCTCGTAGCCGTGGGAATGATCACGGCGATGATCGGCAGTATTTTATCGGCGTGCGATTCAGGCTGGGCAAATCTCCGCAACGAGAGCAATAACTGAAAATGACGCCCTCAATTACTCGTGTCGAAATCGTACAGAACAAGCTCGAAAGCTATTTAGCGAGCGCCCATTCCGCCCCTCGCCGCCTCACTGGCGCCGACTCGCTACGGCCGGGAGGCTCTCTGACGGCGCGGCAGGCGCTGGAGATTTTTGAAGACCAGGTGACCAGCCGGCTCCTCGACGTCGCGGCGCGCGAATTGAAGAAGCGCAATCAAGGCTTCTATACCATCTCAAGCGCGGGACATGAAAATAACGCGATCGTCGGGACGCTGCTGCGATTGGACGATCCCTGTTTTCTACACTACCGCTCCGGCGCGTTGATGGTGTCGCGTTCTCGCAAACTTCCCGGCGTCGACCCTGTCTTCGACACGCTGCTTTCATTTTGCGCTTCGGCCGACGACCCGATCTCGCAAGGTCGCCACAAAGTCTGGGGGAGCCGCGCGATGTGGGTTCCGCCGCAGACCAGCACCATCGCGTCGCACCTGCCGAAAGCGGCCGGCATGGCCTATGCGCTCAGAACCGCCAGGCGGATCGGGCAGGCGCGAGATCTAAGCGATGATTCGGTCGTGCTCTGCTCTTTCGGCGACGCTTCGGCCAACCATGCGACGGCGCTCGCCGGCTTCAACGCGGCCCGTTACGCCGTCAGGCGCGGCGGCGCGGCCCCGGTCCTCTTTTTGTGCGAAGACAACGGCATAGGAATCTCGGTCGATACGCCGCGCAACTGGATTCATGATTCTTTCAACAATCGGCTCTACCTGAAATACTTCGAGGCGGCGGGCGCCATTGACGAAGTCTGGGAAGTGGCCCGCGAAGCCATAGACGCGTGCCGCCGTTCGCGCGCGCCGGTCTTCCTGCATCTGCCTGTCACCAGGCTCTGGGGCCATGCTGGCACCGACGTCGAAACGACATATCGAACGATCGACGAAATAGCCGCCGAAGAAGCCAAAGATCCGCTGCTGCTGAACGCGAAGCGCCTGGTCGAGACCGGCGCGGCGTCGCCGGGCGATCTGCGCGCGATCTTCAACCGGGCTCAATCGCGAATCGACGGACTGATGGACGAAGCCGCGCGAAGGCCGAAACTGACCAGCGTCGGGCAGATCATCGAGCCGCTCGCGCCTTACAACGAATCGGAATGCCGCGCATTGGCCGATCACGTCGCGACGGCCGAAGCCCGCGAAAAACTCTTCGAAGGCGCGCTGCCCGAAAACGCGAAGGCGCCGACCAAACGGACGATGGCCGCTCATATCAATTCCGCGCTCGCCGACGAGATGCTGCGATTCCCGGAAATCATCGTCTTCGGCGAAGACGTGGCCAAAAAAGGCGGCGTCTATTACGTCACTCAAGGTCTGCAAAAGAAGTTCGGGTCGGGGCGCATCTTCGACACGCTGCTCGACGAAACGACCATCCTCGGAATCGCGCAGGGAGCGGCGATGGCCGGCCTGCTGCCGATCCCGGAAATTCAATACCTCGCTTATCTGCACAACGCGCTCGATCAGATTCGCGGTGAAGCCTGCTCGCTCTCATTCTTCTCTTCTGGACAATTCACCAATCCAATGGTCGTGCGAGTGCAGGGACTGGCCTACCAGAAAGGCTTCGGCGGCCATTTTCACAACGACAATTCCGTCGGCGCGCTGCGCGACATTCCCGGATTGCTGCTGGCCACGCCGTCGCGCGGA
This sequence comes from Blastocatellia bacterium, assembly GCA_036274535.1. Lineage (GTDB taxonomy): Bacteria > Acidobacteriota > Blastocatellia > RBC074 > RBC074 > JAJVID01. The sequence continues at coordinate 141 of DASUFM010000064.1, read as the reverse complement.
GACGACGCCGCGAAGATGCTGCGCGGGCTGATCGCGGCGGCCCGCGCGTGCGGCCGCGTCGCGCTCTTCCTGGAACCCATCGCGCTTTATCACGAGAAGGATTTGTACGAGGACGGCGACGGCGGGTGGCTCTTCGATTAT
>DASUFM010000063.1:0-5933 GCA_036274535.1 Blastocatellia bacterium | reverse complement strand
ACAAAATAAAATCGGAGAGCTACGGCGACCCCGAAATCGAGACGCGCATCGCGCAGTACGAAATGGCTTATAGGATGCAGACTTCGGTGCCTGATCTGACGGATTTGTCGAAGGAGCCTGACAGCGTCTTTGAAATGTACGGCCCCGAATCGCGCAAACCGGGCACTTACGCCGCCAACTGCCTGCTCGCGCGCCGCCTGGCCGAGCGCGGCGTCCGTTTCATTCAGCTCTATCACCGCGGCTGGGATCAGCACAACGACCTGCCGCGCGATCTTGCGCTGCAATGCGGTGGCACTGATCAGCCGACCGCGGCGCTCGTTCAGGATTTGAAACAGCGCGGCCTGCTCGATGACACGCTGGTCGTCTGGGGCGGAGAATTCGGGCGCACGGTTTATTGCCAGGGCAAGCTGACCGAGGCCAATTATGGCCGCGATCATCACCCGCGCAATTTCGCGATGTGGATCGCCGGCGGCGGCGTCAAGAAGGGGATTGCGATCGGCGAGACCGACGATTACAGCTACAACGTCGTCTCGGACCCGGTCAGCGTCTTTGACCTGCAGGCGACGATGCTGCATTTACTGGGCATCGATCACAAACGCCTGACGTACAAATTTCAGGGCCGCCATTTCCGTTTGACTGATGTGCATGGCGAACTGGTGGAGAAGGTTCTGATTTAACATGCTCATTGACATTCAGTCTGGGCTCTTAACATCCTGGCGAGACTTGCTGCGTAGTGGCAGGATGAATGTGGCCTGGCGTTTCAACGCCTTGTCGTTACCCAAATTTTTGCGCGAAATGGTTGGTCACATTCTCAGCCTGCGGAGCAGGCTTTACTCTGACGCCCGCTATCGCGGACCAGGATACTCCGCTTGGGCAAAGCCAAAAAAAGGGCGATTAACAAATCGCCCCACACCATATAGGCATTATTTTCACCTTCCCAGAAATTCAGCGATCCACCTGGCGACCACCGATTCATCCGATGGTTGATCCAAACTCGCCAGCGCCGCCTTCACTCGTTCCTCGCCGATTCGTTCGACGCGATCGAGCAGCAGCGCCTCGCTGTAGGCTTTCGAAAATTCCGGGTGGCCTTGTATCCCCAGCATCGAATCGCCGGCGCGAAACATCGCCACCGGGCAATGATCGCTCCGGCCGATCACGACGCCGTTTTCAGGCAGACGCGCGACCTGATCCTGATGCATATACTGCAGAGCGCATTCCGATTGTTCGGGCCGCATCCAATGTTCATGCCTGATGACTTCGACATCATGGACGCCTACGCCCCAGCCCGTTTCAGCGCGCGAGACCTTGCCGCCAAGAGCTTCGGCCAGAATCTGATGTCCGAAACAGACGCCGACAAAAGGCTTTTTCGCCTCGTGAATCCGCCTCACGAAATCTTTCAGCGCATGAATCCAGTCAACGTCGTCATAAGCCGAAAAACGCGAACCGGTAGTCAGATAAGCGTCGCAAGCGTCTATCGACTCAGGAAACTCGCCGTTGCAAACGTCGAAAAATCGCAGATCGATGCGCGGCGCGTGGGGGGCGAACAAGGCGGCGAACATATCGCGATAATCGCCCGCGATGTGGCGGAACCGTTCCAGCACATGATCACATTCAAGCAAACCGATCTTCATAGGAAACGATGAAAACAGGACAAATAGGATAGATAGGACAAATAGGTTCTATCTGTCCTATTTGTCCTATTTTCTTTAGCTACAAACTCAGTCGCAAATGGAAAGATTTCGGGCGTGTGAAAGCTTCGAAGCCCAGTTTCGACAGCGTGCAGCCGCGCCCCGAATCCTTCACTCCTGTCCACGCCAGCGCCGGGTCCAGATAATCGCAACGGTTCATATACCAGGTGCCGGCGTTGATTCGGTCGCCGATGCTCAGCGCCGCCTCGACATCCGCAGTCCAGATCGAAGCGGTCAATCCGTACCGGCTGTCATTCATCAGCCTGATCGCTTCTTCGTCGTCTTTCACCGCCATTATGCCCGCCACAGGGGCGAAGGTCTCTTCGGCCATCACCAGCATCGAATGATCCACGTCGACCAACACCTGCGGCTCCAGATACGGCGTGCCTACACGGGCGGCGGGGAAGAGCGCGGGATCGATTAAAGCCCTGGCTCCTTTTTTCAGCGCGTCAGCGATGTGCGCGCGGGCCTTGTCAGCGGCGTCCGAGCGTACCATCGGTCCGAGCGTCGTAGCGGGATCGAGCGGATTGCCCAGTTTGTATTGCTTGGTCAGTTCGACGAAACCTTCGACAAACTGGCCGTAAACGTCGCGATGAACGTAAATGCGTTCGACGGCGCAGCACGATTGGCCGGAGTTGAACATTGCGCCGTCGACCAGGTTCTCGATTGTCGCCGCCATCGGCGCGTCGGGCCGCACATAAGCCGGGTCTTTGCCGCCGAGTTCCAGCCCCGTGGCTATGAATCTTTCGCCCGCGGCTCGCTGCACGGCGTGGCCGCCGGCGACCGATCCGGTGAACGCGACGAAGCCGATGCGCGAATCTCTGATCACTTCGGCCACCTGATCATGATCGATGTGCAGGAATTGAAAGACGCCCTCGGGCAAACCGGCGGCCTTGAACGCCTCGGCGTAGCGTTCGGCGACCAGCGGCGTCTGCGGCGCTATTTTCAGGATCACGCTGTTCCCGGCCAGGATCGCCGGAACCACCGCGTTGACCGAAGCCAGCCAGGGATAATTCCAAGGCGCCAATACCAGGACAACGCCGACTGGTTCACGGCGTATGAAGCGTTGAAAATTCTCCTTCGGCTCGATCTCTATGTCAGCCAATTCGCGCTCCGCGGCGCCGGCCATGAAATTTACGCGTTCCTGGAATCCCCTGCGGATTTCATTCGGACTGTATGCGATAGGCCTCCCGATCTGCCGGGTCAATTCCTCACCGATTTCGCCAGCGCGCTCCAGCAGCCAGTCGAGCATCCGCTTGCACACCGCCGCGCGCTCCGCGACGGGAACCCGCTTCCACGATTGCTGCGCGATCACTGATTTGGCCAATGTCGCTTCGATTTGTCCGCCGGACGCCAAGTCACGCTCGACGTAGATTGAGCCGTCGATAGGGCTGATTGTTTGTTGAAGATTTGAAGTCATATGAGTCAGATTGGGTTTCTCTTTATTATTTACGAAAGTTGCTTCCGGTTGTCCGGCTCCGCATCGTTCTTATAACCGTCGAACAGAAAGCCGCCGTGTTGGTTCAAAATCTCTTCGGCGAGCAGGATCACTTTGTCGCTTCGCCCGCGGGCGAATAATTCCTCAAAGCCTTCGCGGAATCGCGAATGAAGATTTGGATCGGCCTTGCTGAATGTGCGAGGGATGGATTTGTTGGTCGCCGACCACAGACCATTCATGCGGAAATAGTAATTTGCCAGCGCGCCGTACAGTTCCGCGCCGGAGGCGGCAAGCTCCTCTCTGGAACGAGGTTGCCGAATATCATCGATCAAGTTCGTGATCGAATAGCGCAACTTCCGTTCGTCTTCATCGCTGAGCTTCGGCGGCCCCGCAGCGATGAGGTCACAAGCGATTCGCTTTACCAAACGGGAAATCTCCGTTGGACCGGGAACTTCGACGCCCTCCGCCACCATATGCGCCAGCGGCGACCTGCCTGACGGGCGACCTATCTCTGAGATGAAGTAATTGAACGTCTCCGGATCGTTAACAAACGCCTCGACAGGATATCCTTGAAATATGAATGATTCTCGCCACGCGTGAGACAATCGCTCGAAGATAACCACCAGATCGAGGTCGGAATAAGGTGTGCCCTCGCCTCTCAACAGCGATCCAGCCAGAAAAATTACATCGGCGCCCGGATATCTGTCATTGAGGATCTGCTCGGTGATCTTGATCAGATCTTTCATGTCGCCTGTGAAGTTACATGTTTGTGATTAGAGCGGTCCCCAGATCAGTGTACGGGTTTAACGCGGAACACGCGGAATAAGCGGAACACACGGAAAATCAGCCATGACCGTCCGCGATTTTCGTTATTTCCGTGTGTTCTGCGTTTTTCATGACTTTCTTATCGCGTCGAACGCCGATTGCCGATTACTCAGGAGTCACGTAAGCCGCCGTGATGCCGCCGTCGACCAGAAAATCAGTCCCTGTGATGTATGACGATTCATCCGAAGCCAGGAACAGGGCCGCCTGAGCGATTTCCTTCGCTTCGCCGAAGCGTCCCATCGGAATATGCACCAGGCGCCGTTGTTTCTTTTCATCGGTGTTCAGGAAACTCATCAGCAGCTCAGTGCGCAGCGGGCCCGGGCAGAGCGAGTTGACCCGTATGTTTTCGCGCGCGTGGATGATGGCCAGTTCGCGCGTCAGGGCGAGCACCGCGCCTTTGCTGGCGGTGTAGGCTATCTGAGGCGTGGCAGCGCCCAACACCGCCACAAATGACGCGGTATTGATGATCGAACCGCCGCCCGCGCGGCGTAGCGCCGGTATGCCGTATTTGCAGCCGAGGAAGACGCCCTTGGCGTTGATGTTCATCGTCAAATCCCATATGGATTCTTCGGTCGTGACGGCGTTGTCGTCGGAGTGGTGCATGATTCCGGCGTTATTAAACAGCACGTTGAGTTTGCCGAATCCTCTTTCGGCCACGGCTACCATTTGCTCACAATCCCCGGCCTTTGAAACGTCGGCGTGGACATATATGGCGCGGCCTTCCTGCGATTTGATCAACTCGACCGTTTTGTTTCCGGCGTCGTCATTGACATCGACAACGACCACGCTTGCGCCTTCTTTGGAAAAGAGCAGCGCCGCTTCGCGACCAATGCCGCTGCTTGCTCCTGTTATTAATGCAACTTTGTCTTTTAGTCTCATATGTATTGGGAGTAGGGAGTGGGGAGTGGGGAGTCGGAAGCGGGGAAATTATTTCCTGTTCCCTATTCCTCACTCCCTACTCCCTACTCCCGATTCTTATCTTTCTATTACTCTTCTGACAGATTCCTCTCGGCCCTGGCCGATTTCAGAGGCGATGTGGGCGATCAAGGCGCGTTCTTCGTCATTGATCCCTCCGCGGCCGAAGATGCCGTTTGAAACCGCGGAAGCGATCTGGCTGCAATAAGTGATCAGGTCTCTGTGGCCGGCCTGGCGCTGCTCTTCGGGCAGAAGGTCGAAGATGAGGCGAATGGCTCGCAGAGAATTATCGAAGAACCTCTCCGAAGGCTTGTTCTCCAGCCAATGCGACAACATTTCGTGCGCCACGCCGTCGGGCCGGACGCCCCGGGCCTCCGCGATTTTGAAAATCAGCTCACGTTCGCGGTCCGCGACGCCGCCTTCGGTCCAGGCCACTTCGACGAGCGGGACTATGTGAAGCAGAGGGATCGTCTCCGACGTATATCCCAGGTCCTGTAAAGCTTCGAGGACCTCCTGGTCGTCAACGCCCATCATTTCAGCCATTTTCCGGCGGTCTTCCTCGCGCGCCCGGCGCTCGCGCAACTTCTGGATCAATTCCTGATTCTTTCTTCCAAAATACTCTTCTTCCAGCCAATGTTCGCGTTGAGCGAATTTGTCTTTATCAGCCATAACGCCTCCACGATCCGATTATTTATTCTGCTATATATTGAGTGGCGCCGTGGGCGCCTTCAATTCACAAGTATTAGTTTACGTATGACGGCGCGAAGCGCAAACGCGCGCTCGTTAAAAGCGAAGTTTGACAAAGCCTGTGTCCGTGGCTAAATTTCATCTTTTCGATATCTATGGATCGCCAGCCGTGTGATCGCCCCTATGGATATTGAAGGGGGAAGACCATTATGACCGGAAATGAAGTAAGAACCACATTCCTGAACTACTTTGCCAGAAACGGGCACAAGATAGTCAAATCCTCGCCTTTGCTGCCAGCTAACGATCCGACGCTGCTTTTCACCAACGCCGGAATGAACCAATTCAAAGACGTCTTCCTGGGCGCCGAGAAGCGGGATTAC
>DASUFM010000062.1:0-9747 GCA_036274535.1 Blastocatellia bacterium | reverse complement strand
GAGTAATGGCTTAACGTCTTCAGGCAGGGCTACTCTTTCTTCGGAGTTATCGCCTATTGCCAGTTCCAAAGGATCATTTGATGAGAGCAATCGGTTGAGTGTCTTCTTCTGCTCCGGTTTGATTTCGATCGTTGCGCTCATCTTCACCCTCCCCGACTTATCTCATGTGAAATTCATGCCGCGAACCGAATCTTTTATTGGTTTGCGCATGCGGGATACAGTTTACTCCTTGAACAGCCAACTCGCAATAGTCGCCATAAACGACATACTCGACAACAGATTAGAACACCAATCCCAATTGGGCCGAGAACGCGCGCGGAGTGACGAAGTGTGTGCCGCTGAAAGTCGAGAGGAAATTATAAAGAGCGTCTTTGTTGGTCAGATTTACCGCCGACAGGCGAAGAGTTATGTGGTTGTGGTCGGAGCGCAGCAGGTTGTCGGTTCCAATACTCAAATCGAAAAGGTGTCGCGGCGCGATGCGCGCCGGGTTGTGATCGTCATCGGCCGTTCCCTCCGCTGGAATCCGCACGCGCAGGGCGCCGCGATTCGCATCAGCGCAAGCGCTCAGCCCTCTCGCCGGCGTGGCGAAAACTCCGCCGCAAAACAAACCGATCTGCGCCTGCTGATCAGGCGTCAGCGCGAGCGCAGTCGCAAAGTCGGGCGTCGATCCGGCGACCAGACCGCTGTCATAACGCCAACTGAAGGCGATGTAAGGCTCGATCTTCGCCAGGCGCCGAAATTGATACTGTACCTGCGAGGTTTGCTGAAACCCCTGGTCGTGATCGATGCGAAAGACGCCTTCCGGCAAATCAGAATTGAAGAAGAGCCCGCCGCTTTCCGGCGGAAAGTATCGCGCCCGCGTGTGCCCGGCGGAAAAGAAAGCCGAGACGCCTTTGTAGTCGGAAAAATTGACGCGCGCCGAGAAGCCGTCGATCTTCGCCAGATCCCAGGAGATCGGAAAGGTGATCGGCGTGTTCAGGATCACGCTGAAATCGTAGGCGTTGCGCGTGCGCTTCCAGAAATAATCGACGTCGACCACGATGTGTTTCCAGACGCCCTGCTGAATTCCGAGGTTGAATTGATGTCGCCGTCCGGGCTTGAGCGGCTCGGTTACGGCGCCGCCCAGGGCGCCGGCCAATCCGCCCTCGCCGGTCGCGCTGGAGAAGATGAGGTTCTCGTTGTATGGCGTTTCCAGGCTGCGACTGTAAGAGGCGCGCAGGACGGTGTTGGTTCGATTCAAATGATATGAAACGCCCAGGCGCGGCTGGAACAAATGGGCGCCGCTGATTCCCGCGTAGTTGTCGAAACGCAATCCCAGACTGAGCGCGAGGTCGCCCAGCGTAATCGCGTCCTGCGCGTACGCCGCCACCTGTTTGACGTCGGTATGGCCGTTGAAAATGAAAAGACGGCCGCCGCGCGTCAGGTCGAATGGCGCCAGGCCGGGCAGGAATGCGTCGCTCGCCGGATCGTTGAAATCCGGGTCAGTGACGCCGAACTGGAAAGCCTCGGTCAGAAAGGTGTGCGAAAATTGCGCGCCGAATTTGGCGTTGTGCTTCCCTTTGGTGTAAGCCATGTCGGCGCGCAGCCCCGCGTTAGTCAGCCGCCGCTGCTGACTCAGAGTGTTCGTCTGATCGGAGAGCGGGTCGTCGCTCGGAAAGTACCAGATTTGATCGAGCCGATAGTACGGATTGACCGTCAGCGTGGATGACGGGCCGAAGACGCGAACGTAACCCGGGGCGATGTTGAGCGAGCGCACCAGTTGTCGCTGGTCCTGACCCAGCGTATGCTGATCGTAGGTGTTCGGTATCTGGAAGAAATTGCGCGCGAGCAACAGATTCAGGTGCAGCGCGTCTTTGGCGGTCGGATTGTAGTCGAGGCGGTCGAAGAGGCTCGCTGATTTGCCCTCGTCATGCAGCGGGGCGAATTCAGGCGCGTCCAGGAAGCGGCCCGATCGCTCGAAGTTGAAAGAAGTGAAATTACCGATCTTCGTCCCGCCATACCCAAAAGTGGCTTCGGTAGCGGCGGCGCCGAAAGTTCCATATCGCGCCAGCAGACTGCCGGCCGGTTTCTTCTGGCCCAGGCCGGAGCGCGTGATGGCGTTGATCACCAGGCTGGTCTTATCTCCATATTCGGCCGGAGTCGCGCCGGTGATCACTTCCAGTGACTGTATGGCGTTGAGCGGCGGTTGCGTGGAGAAAGCCTTGCTCGATTGATCGGAGATCGGTTGATTGTCCAGCGCAATCGATGATTGAGCGTGGTCTCCGAGCGAGTGGAAAAAGCCGTTCGAGTCGGCGACCACGCCGGGCGCGGCAAAGGTCACCACGTCGCTCAAGCCCGCCCCGGCGGACCTGACCGGCAATCGCTTGATCAGCGATTGATCCACATCGGTGTGCGCGGTCGGTATATTCTCTATATTGACGGCCGAGCTTTCGACCGTCATTTCGTTGCTGACGCCGGCGACGGTGAGCGGAATGTTCAGGCTGATCGGCACGGCCGTCCGCACCGCCAGACGCTGCGAAGCGGCGCTGAACCCGCTCGCCGAGACGGTCAGTTGATAATTATTCTGCGGAATATTGGAGAAGCGGAATGCGCCATCCACGTCGGTAGTCGTCTGGCGACGAAAGCCGGTGACTGAATTTTGAATGACGACCGTCGCGCCTGCGACCACGGCGCCGTTCTGATCAGAAACGACGCCGTTGACCGTCCCCGCGCTGCCGAGCGATTGAGCCATGCCGCTCAATGACAAAACGCACGACAGGCAAGCCGGTAAAATCAAGACGAAGAAGCGCTTCATTGGCGCCATTTACTATCCCTCCTTCTCCCACGACCCGCGGGACGTGGCGACAAACGGGTTATAAAAAGGAATAACTCGGAGTTCTATAGCGGTTAGATGAACGAAGACTCCGCTCCCTCACGGTCGCGGTACAGTACCGCGCGCGTAAGCAAGCGGCCTCTTCAATCAAGCGCAAACCGCTGTAATTATTGATTGGGATATTTAAAGGGTGGACTCGCCGGCTGGCATGCGAAATTAAATGAACGGACCGCCATGCCAGACAAACGGTCGTATTCGGCCAATGAATGGACGGCAGGAACAGTCGAGTTCACAGCTTCAGCAGATGCTCGCGCAGGATTCGCCCCTGCGACCGGCTGACGTTAAGCTGCTGACCGTTGCTGAGCGTGACGATATAGGTCCCGCCCGGCATAGGGCTGACGCGGCGCATCATTTCGATGTTGGCCAGCGTGCCGCGGCCGAGGCGGACAAAATGCGCCGGGTTGAGGCGGGCTTCCAGGTCTTTGAGCCGATAAGCGAGCGTGTAGGTTTCGTTCCGCGCAGTCGTGAGATGGAGCAATTCTCCCTCCGCGATGATCGAGGCGACCTCTTTGACCGGGAGAATGACTATTTCGTCCCGATGGCGCGCCGGAATGCGTTCCAGGATCGACGGGCGAACGGCGGCCTGGTAATCTTCGGCGGCGGCGTTCAGTCGCGCGGCGGCGTCTTCGCGCAATTCCGCGCGATCCAGACGCTCCTGCGCGCGGTTGATGGTTTCTCTCAGTCGCGAACGCTCGACTGGTTTGAGAAGGTAATCGACCGCATTAATTTCAAACGCGCGCGCCGCATATTCGTCATAAGCCGTGACGAAGGCGACGAGCGGCACAGCGTTCTTTTTGAGCAACCGCGCCACACCGAGCCCGTCGACTTCCGGCATCTGCAAGTCGAGGAGCGCCAGATCCGGCCTCTCGCGCTCGATCATTTCAATCGCTTCCACGCCGTTCTCGGCCTCGCCAATAAGCGTCACGTCATCAAAGCCGCGCAGCATCGCGGCGAGAAATGAACGCGCGGGGCGCTCATCATCGGCTATTACAATGCGGAGTGAATCGTTCATGGTTATCAACCGAGACAAATAGGACAGATAGGACAGTTGTCTTATTTGTCCTATCTGTCCTGTTTTCCTATCTGATGGGCAGACTCATTTCTACCGTCATGCCCTTTCCAGGAGCGCTCTGTATATTAAATGACGCCTGATCGCCGTAATGAGCTTTGAGGCGGCGTTCGACATTCGACAGGCCCACGCCGAGGTTGCGGCCCGCAATGAGCGATTCCTCGCTGGCGCCCAGGCCGGTGTCACGCACGCTGATTCGCAGCGTATCGGCGCCTGACGCGACCTGCGCCGAGATTACGACTTCTCCGCCCATTCGCGACGGCGAGACGCCGTGTTTGATCGCGTTCTCCACCAGAGGCTGTATGAGCAGCGCGGGAATGCGATGGTTGCGCGTCTCGCGCGGCGCATCAATCGTCACGCGCAACCTGTCTTCGAATCGCGCGCGTTCGATGTCAAGATAAGATTCTATCAGTTCTATCTCCTCGCCCAACGTGGCGAATTCGCCGTCGCTGCGCCGTAAAACGCCTCGCAGCAAAGCCGTCAGCCGCATCAGCGTTTCGAACGCCCGTCCGGGGGCCGTTTGAATCAAATAGCCGATGGTCGTCAAGGAGTTGAAAAGAAAATGCGGATTGACCTGAGCGCGCAAAGCCCGCAACTCGGCTTCGGTCGCGAGCTTTGTGGCCTCCTGTTCGCGCAGGTCGCGCGCGCAGCGTTCGTGTGTGACTCGGGCGGCGTCGATGCGCCTCGCCACCATCAGCGCCACGGATTCCAGAAAGGCCACATCGTCCGACATCAGACGGCGGCCTCCGGCCATCTCTCCGATCGTCAGGCGATATTGCGGCGGCTCCGCCGTCGGCGCGAGTATTGTCGTCGCGCGCGCGTCTGATTTAGACGGGCTGGACGGGAGCAGCAATTGCGGCAACAACGGAGCCCGCCGCGGTTCAGCGCCGGGCGAATCGTTAACGGCGTTCCAGGTCACCTCGCGCGCCGTCAGGGCCACGGCCAGCCGGGCGCAGGTCTCATCCAGAACCTGCTCCGGCGCTTCGAGCAGCGCGACGCTTTGGGCGATCTCGGCCTGCAGCGCTTCGTAGTCGGTCCGGCGCAACACTACCACATCCACAAACCAGGTTGCCGCGCTTCGCAGCCGGGGATATGCGAGCGCCGTGACTACCCACAAACCCAGGACCAGTCCGATTGCGACCGGATGGTCGTTTTGCCGTTCGAGCGCGGGCGCGGCGACGTTCAGATACAAACTGAACGCCAGTCCTACCAGAAGCACGAGTGACAGGGCGCGCTTCAGAAAAATGTCCGCCAGCGCGAAGCGGTAATCCTGATAGAGAATCACCAGCGCCAGCGGCAGCGACGCATGATGCCCGGCCAGTTCCACCCACCAGGGATACTCACGGCCGTCGTGATGGCTCAAATGCACGGCCGAGACGGCGAAAATCGCCAACGCCAGCGCCCAGCCCGCGCCTCCCCAGCCAGGACGCCCCCGCGTTGCGGTCAGCAACGCGATGATCAGCGCCGAGAAGCCAGCCGTCAGTATATGCAACGCCCAGTGCGACGGCGTCGTTTGACGCGTGAACGCCTGATAAAAATGCAGCGCCGACGCTGCGACGCTGAAAGTGTAGGCGGCGATCAGCATCCCAATCGCCATCGGACGCCGCCAGGCCTCGCCTGACCGCAACACCGAATGCACGACGACCGCCGGAAGGAATCCGAGCGCGGTGAACGACGCAGCCCCGAGCAACGCGCCAAGTAACGCGCCAAGTGACGCATAGGACCGCCACTCGCTAAAATTGCTCATCCCGAAGCCGAGCAGCGCCCCAAGGTTCCAGGCCAATCCCAGCAGCGCTGTCAGCAGCGGCAGACGATCCTGCTTAAATGAAGCCGCGCGAGGCCCTCTCAGCAGCATCACCAACAGCATCGTGTATAGCGACAGCCCTGTGATGTATCCCAGCAGATTGAGCAGCGCGGCGGCGGCGGCGGCGTTCATATTTCCTTCTTCCAGCTCGGTTTAGGCAGCGGCGTATTCAGTGAGGGGCCTGACGTCTGGCGGCTGAAAGCCCAGCGCAATATCACTTTTCGGAATGCCTGCGCGCTCTAAATCGGTGGCTATGCCCTGTTCTATACCGTCTTCCTGTATCCAAACCTTGCCACCGATGATCTCAATATGAACCAGGCAGTAATGAGTGCGCTTTCGATGGTTCCATCCGAGTGTAATGAGCGCATAGCCATCGTGCAGCCGATCAAAGATTGGACGACATTGCACATCGCCCCAGGCGTATTTGATTTTCGTGTATTCAGAGAGAACGCGCTCGATAATATCGCGGTATTTATTCAAGGTATCCATCGCAAGATCTCCTGGTTAATGTCATCAAAGATGATCAGGCGCAATCGTTTTTTTCGTAATAACAGAGTCCAGAACGCCTGCTTGATAATGGTTGTAAATACGTCTTCCCGAATCGCCAGATAGAGTATCCGATCCGGCTCATTCTCCTCCAGAATGTCGTGGTAAAGAGTGTACTGCCCAAGCGCATTTTCAAGATCAGTCATTTTCGAACCGCTGATGAAGCTTTTGACCTCGACAGCGATCTTGCGCGAAGCTTTTTCGGCGGCGATCAGCCTTTCGGCTCCGAGATCGACAAACAAGTTATCACTGGTATTTTCAAGCGCGATCGTCAACGGGTCGTGCGTGATTGTCCAGCCATCCTTTTCCAGCGCAATCCGGACGTGATTGTGATAGATATCCTTCGCCGCCATATCGTTATTTTATTCCTATGCTTTCCGACTTGCCAATTCTCGATACGCGCCCATTCAAATGAAGGACTACACCGCCACCGGCGCGGCGATGCGAGGGTGAGCCTGATAATTCGCGATCTCGAAATCCTCGAATTGATAATCGAAGATGGATTCCGGTTTGCGCTTGATGATCAGTTGCGGCGGCGTGAAAGGCTCGCGCCCCAGTTGCAGCCTCGCCTGTTCCAGGTGATTGAGATAGATGTGGCAATCTCCTCCGGTCCAGATGAATTCTCCGGCTTCCAGATTGCACTGCTGGGCGATCATATGAGTCAGCAGCGCGTAGGAGGCCATATTGAACGGCACGCCAAGAAAAATATCCGCCGACCTCTGATAAAGCTGGCAGGAGAGTTTGCCGCCGGCGACATAGAACTGAAACAACGCGTGGCAGGGTTGCAAACGCATTCTATCAAGTTCGCCCACGTTCCAGGCGCTGATGATCAGACGGCGGGAATCCGGATTTGTTTTGATCTGTTCGATCAGGTCGCCGATCTGGTCTATCGCGCGGCCGTCGGCCGTCCGCCAGGATCTCCATTGCGCGCCGTAAACCGGGCCAAGTTCGCCGTTTTCGTCCGCCCATTCATTCCAGATGGTCACGCCGTGATCGGTCAGATATTTAATGTTCGTCTCGCCGCGCAGAAACCACAACAACTCGTAGATGATCGATTTCAGGTGGAGCCGCTTCGTCGTGACCAGCGGAAAGCCCTGACCCAAATCGAACCGCATCTGGTAACCGAAAATAGAGATGGTCCCGACGCCTGTGCGGTCGTCTTTGCGAGCGCCGTGGTCCAGCGCCTGCCTCATCAAATCAAGATATTGCTTCATTTCTGATCACGTCCTTTCGCCCGTCATTGATGAACCCGATAATATGGCACAGGCCATATGTCATATGCCACATCTCATATTCCATATGGCATATGATCTGGTTGACGGGGTCAGGCTGGTTAGGTAGAGTGCAAGTTCCGTTTGAGCGGCGACGGATGCCCTGGCGCCGTATCCAACGGTTATCCCACATTAACGTATTTTTCTGACTATAACTTTGATCCTGCTCCCGGGGGCTATCTGGAAAAATGAGCGCTCAATCTGTTGATCGCGTGGCGCCCGCCCGCATACGGCGTCTGACCGAATTGGCTTATAACTTGTGGTGGAGCTGGCAGCCCAACGCCAGCTGGCTTTTTCAGTATCTGGATAAGACCCTCTGGGAACTGACACATCACAATCCGGTGAAATTCCTGCGACAAATTTCCCCGGCCAAGCTGGAAGCGGCGGCTTCCGACCCGGTGTTCCTGCGCCATTACGACGGCATTATGATGGCTTTTGACAGATGTCTGTCGCCGAAGGGATCGTGGTTCAGTCAAAAGCATCCTGATCTGGCCGGGAATGCGATTGCATATTTTTCGGCCGAATTCGGTCTGCACATGTCGCTGCCGATTTATTCCGGCGGCCTGGGAATTCTGGCCGGAGACCATTGCAAAGAGGCCGGAGACCTCGGATTGCCGCTGGTCGGGGTGGGCTTTGTTTACCCTCAAGGTTATTTTCATCAGCGCATCACTTCCGAAGGGCGTCAGGAAGCCAGTTATGAGCGCTTCGATTTCAGCGCGGCGCCGATGGAGCCGGTAATCACACGGGACAGCGAAGACGGATTACTGGCGTTGAACCTGAACAGCCGTGTGATTTATATCGAGGTATGGCGCGTGCGGCTGGGTTCGGCTTCGATTTACCTGATGGCGACGGATGTCGAAGAAAACGACCCCTGGGACCGCGAACTCTCGGCCCGGCTGTATGGCGGCGATCAGGAGACGCGCATTCGGCAGGAAATGGTTCTGGGAATCGGCGGCGTGCGCATGCTTGAACGCCTGGGAATAAGCCCGACGGTCTTCCACGCCAACGAAGGGCACGCTTCGTTTCTTATGCTCGAACGCATTCGCTCTCTGGTCCAGAACGGAATGAGTTTCGACGAAGCCGCTGATTTCGTCCGCTCGACGACCGTATTTACGACCCATACGCCGGTGCCCGCCGGGCACGACGTGTTCTCATTCCATCTGGTGGAAGAACATTTCCACAGTTACTGGGGGTTGTTGGGCCTCAACCGCGATCAATTTCTGGGGCTCGGCAGCTATCCGGACGGCAATGGGGGAGCGCATTTTAATATGACGGCCCTGGCGTTGCGCCTCGCCGGGCGGCGCAACGGCGTCAGCCAGATGCATGGAAGCGTTTCACGCGCAATGTGGCGATCGATGTGGCCCGAAATGGCCGAAGACGACGTGCCGATCCTGTCGGTGACCAACGGCGTTCACTCCCCGACCTGGGTCGCGCCTGAAATGGACAAACTCTTCTCGAAATATCTGGGGCATGACTGGCGCGATCACCACGATAATCCGACTTTGTGGGAACGCGTCCACGACATACCTGACGCTGAATTGTGGGAGACGCATCAACAACTCAAGCGCAAGATGTTGAATTTCATGCGCGAACGCGTGCGGCGCGACTGGATCAACGACACGGCAGGTCCGATGCGCGTCCTGACCGGAGGAACGCTGCTCAACCCCGATGCGCTCACCATAGGATTTGCGCGCCGGTTTGCGACCTATAAACGCGCCTTGTTGATCTTCCGTGACATAGAGCGCCTGAAGAAGATCTTCCACGATGAATGGCGCCCGGTCCAGATCATCTTCGCCGGCAAGGCCCACCCTGCCGACGCTCCGGGACGCAATCTGATCAGCGAAATTTACAACCTGGCGCGGGATCATGGCCTGGGCGGGCGGATCGCATTCGTCGAAAATTACGACATTCACGTCGCCAAATACCTGGTGCAAGGCGTAGACATCTGGCTCAATACGCCGCGATTGCCCCTGGAAGCCAGCGGCACCAGCGGCCAGAAAGCCGCGCTCAACGGCGTCCCTCATATGAGCATCCTGGATGGATGGTGGTACGAAGGATATAAAGGAACCAATGGATGGGCGATCGAGGGAGGAATCTCCGGCGACATGAACGACGAAGCCCGCGACGTCGCTGACGCCGACTCGCTCTATCGCACTCTCGAAAAAGAGGTCGCGCCGCTCTATTT
>DASUFM010000061.1:0-4264 GCA_036274535.1 Blastocatellia bacterium | reverse complement strand
CAACGACGGTTGTGGTTCCTTAACCATCTCGAACCTGGCAATCCCGTTTACAACATGGCGATAGGTTTTCGTCTGACCGGTAAACTTGATGAAAAAGCGCTGGAATGGGCCTTGAACGAAACCGTTCGGCGTCATGAAACGCTTCGCACGACCATCCAGACGCATGAAGGAACTCCCTATCAGATGATCGCGGCCAGGGCGCTTCTCTCGTTGAATACCATGACGCTGGAAAACCTGGCTGACACTGAGAAAGAGGCCGCCGCGCGGGAGATCATAGCGCAGGAGACCAATCGGCCGTTCGATCTGGCGGCCGGACCGCTTTTCAGGCCCCTGGTTATTCGATTAAGCGAGCGGGAACATCTTTTGTGGTTCACCCTGCACCATATAATTTGTGACGCCTGGTCTCTTGGGATACTGGCGCGAGAGATGATCGCTCTGTATTTATCCTACTTGGATGGCCTGGATGGGAAAAAGACGGCTTTGCCCGCTTTGCCGATTCAATACGCCGATTACGCCGTGTGGCAGAGCCAGTGGCTGACCGGAGAGAGGCTTGAAGAGGAGATCGATTATTGGAAAGAGCGACTGGGAGGCGAGCCGGCGACGCTGAATCTGCCGACCGATCATCCGAGAGCGGCGGAGATGACTTACAACGGAGCTCATCTGGCTGTCGCCATTTCAAAGGAGTTGACGGACTCCCTCCGTAAGATCGGTCAAGCGCAGGCAAGCACGCTCTTTATGACGGTATTGGCGGCCTGGAAAATCCTCCTCCGGAGATATTGCAACCAGACGGAGATAATAGTTGGGGCGCCGGTCTCCGGGCGCGCGCGACCAGAGACCGAAGCCTTGATCGGCATGTTTGTCAACACCCTGGTTCTCCGAACCGTATTTGAGAAAAACCCGACGTTCATCGAAGCGCTTGGAGAGGTGAAGAGAACCTGCCTGGGCGCCTATGCGCGCCAGGACCTGCCGTTTGAAGAGTTGGTCCGCGCGCTCCAGCCGACGCGAAGCCTGAGCCGCGTTCCGCTGTTTGAGGTGACGTTCAACTGGCTGAGCTTCTTCGACCGCGCGCCGGAGATCGACGAGGCGGCCCGGTCGTTGTCGGGTATGGGATTGGGGCTGTCTCCGCTGGTGGTGGAAAATCGCTTATCAAAGTTCCCCCTGTCGCTTGTCCTCTCCGAACGGCCGGAAGGTCTGGTCGGGTCTGTTGAATACAACACCAATCTGTTTGAGGCGGGAACCATTGAGCGGCTTGTGGCCAATTTCCAGCAGCTGCTTGAGAGCATCGTCAGCGCGCCACATGAACGTATAGAGAACCTGCGGCTCATGACGGCCGCAGAACGTGAAACCGTACTCAATGATTGGAACCGGACGGCGGCGAAGTATCCGAGCGAGAAGCTCATCCACGAGCTGTTTGAAGAGCAGGCGGAGAGGAACGGGGACGCGATCGCGCTGGAATATGGAGATGAGCGTTTGAGCTACGGGGAGTTGAACCGCCGAGCCAATCGGCTGGCGCATTATCTGATGGAACTTGGGGTGAGGCCTGAGGATCGGGTGGGCGTATGCCTGGAGCGCGGTATGGAGATGATGGTCGGGCAACTGGGGGCACTGAAGGCGGGAGGAACGTATGTGCCCCTGGATTGGAGATATCCGGAGGAGAGACTGCGGTACATGGTGGAGGACAGCGCGCCAGCGGTGGTGCTGACGCAGAGTCATTTGAAGGCGCGATTCCATTCAGGCGTAGATGGGAAGCCGCAGGTGGTGGATATCGAGGCGGATGATGAATGGAAGAGTAAGAGAGAGGATAATCCGGATGCGGGAGAGCCGGGCTTTAGCAGCAGGCAAGTGGCGTATGTGATTTACACATCTGGATCGACGGGAAAACCCAAGGGAGTGATGGTGGAACACCAGCAACTGGTGGCGCGGTTGTACGGGGTGAAAGAGAGACTGGGGTTTGGAGTGGAGGATCGGATGCCGAACGTATCCTCGTGGTCGTTTGATATCTCGCTGCTGGAGCAGTGGCTGCCGCTGATCAGCGGCGGGCATTGCCGGCTGACGGACCTGGGGCGGATCCGTGAGATGGAGTATTTAGAGGCGGAGGCGCGGACGGCGACGGTGTTCAATGCGGTGACCAGCCTGATGGAGGCGTGGTTGGAGAAAGTAGGTGTGGAAGAGCGGGGCGGAGAGTACGAGGGATTGCGGGCGTTGCTGGTAGGAGGGGAGCCCGTCACGCGAAGGCTGCTGGAAAACCTGAAGAGAGGATTTCCGAAAGCGGAGGTGGTGGAGACCTACGGGCCGACGGAAACGACGCTTTACAGTACGGAGTGTGTGGGGTGGGAAGGAGGAGATAAGGATGCGGAAGGGACGCCGCCGATCGGCGGGCCGATGGCGAACACGCGGATCTACATATTGGATGTAAGGGGAGAAGCGGCGCCGATCGGTGTGACGGGAGAGATGTATATAGGAGGGGAGCAGGTAGCGCGAGGGTATCAAGGGCGAGCGGAGTTGACGGCGGAGCGGTTTGTGCCTGATCCATTCAGTGAAAAAGCGGGAGCGCGGATGTACCGGACGGGAGATCTTGGGAGGTGGCTGCCGGACGGGAAGATCGAGTTTATAGGCAGGAATGATGACCAGGTGAAGATCCGAGGGTATCGGATCGAGTTGGGAGAGATTGAGGCGAGGCTGAAGGAGCAGGCAGGAGTGAAGGAGGCGGTGGTGGTGGCGCGGGAAGACGCGCCCGGGGAGAAGCGGCTGGTGGCGTACTACACGCTGGCGGCGGGCGGCGACGCTGGTGAAAAGCGGGTGAGAATGGAGGTGTTGCGGGCGGAGTTGGGGAAGAAGTTGCCGGATTACATGGTTCCCGCCGCATTCGTCATGCTTGAGGAGATGCCGCTTACGCCAGGCGGGAAACTGGACCGGCGCGCTCTGCCAAAGCCCGGCGCGCAGAGACCGGAATTGGGGGTCGGATATGCGGCGCCGACCAATGATGTCGAAGCGAAACTTGCCGAGGTCTGGGCCAGCGTCCTCAATCTGGACCGCATAGGCATCCATGACAATTTCTTCGCCCTCGGCGGAGACTCCATTCTAAGCATTCAGATAATCGCCCGCGCCAAAGAGGTCGGTCTTAATTTTAGCCCTAAACAGATGTTCCAATATCAGACGGTTGCGGAACTGGCGACGGTCACTTCATTCAACCCGACCGACGCCGCCGAACAGGGAAGATTGAGCGGATACGCGCCATTGAGTCCGATTCAACTCGATTTCTTTGAACGAGAGCTTCCGGACTTACATCATTTCAATCAGGCGCTGATGCTTGACCTCGGCGAAGATGTCGAAGTCGATGCTTTAAGCAAGGCCATTGACCATCTGGTCGATTTTCATGATGCCCTGCGTATGCGTTTCACCCTGGCGGATAACAGGCGCCAACAGGCTTATGCGGCGACGGAAGACAAGGACATTCTATGGTTGCGCGATCTGAGCGGGATGTCTGTGGAAGACTGCGCCAGGGAGTTCGCTGCGCTGGTTGAGGCCGCCCAGCGCAGCCTGAACCTGGAGACCGGGCCGGTCTTTCGCGCTTTGCTGGCGCGATTGAGCGACGCTGGCGGCTGGCGGCTCATGCTGGTGGCGCATCATCTGGTGGTGGATGGCGTATCTTGGCGCATTCTGGCGGATGATCTATGGCGTGGTTACCAGCAGGCGCGGCGCGGCGAGATCGTGGCGTTGGGCGCCAAGACGAGTTCCTATAGACAGTGGGCCTCCAGGTTGCGCGAGGCGCGTCCGATGGCGGAAGCGCGCGCGGATGCGGCCCGCTGGTTAAAGCGCCCCGGTCTCAGCGCCGCGAAATGGTGGGTTGAGAATGAAACCGGAAACAATGAGGAAGAGACCGCCACGCGCGTGCGACGGCGCCTGGGTCCAGTGGAGACAGCCGCTTTGTTGCAGGAGGTTCCGAGGGCTTATGGCATACAAATCACGGAGGCTTTATTGAGCGCATTCGGCGAAGCGGTCCGCCGCTGGGGCCATGCGGACCGCGCAGTTGCGGCGGTGGAGAGCCATGGGCGCGAGGAACTCGACGATGCGCTGGATGTGACGCGGACGGTGGGTTGGTTCACGGCTGTGACGCCTGTAATGGTGGATATGAGCGGTCCGGAAGCTTTATGGAAACGGGTGAAAAGAGCCAGCGCGGAGATACGCGCCGGTATGAACGCCGGACACGTCTTCAGGCAACTGAGGTATCTGTCGGGGGCGTCAGCCGAACAAGACCTTTTGC
>DASUFM010000060.1:0-5529 GCA_036274535.1 Blastocatellia bacterium | reverse complement strand
TCACTCTGGACCCCGAGCCTGATGTCCAGGCCGCGCTGCTCCTGCTAGACGTGAAGACCGGCGAAATCAAAGCCATGGTCGGCGGCTATAATTTCGCCACCAGCAAGTTCAATCACGCGACGCAGGCCATGCGCCAGACAGGGTCGGCCTTCAAACCGTTCATTTACGCGACGGCTATAGAACAGGGGCTCAAGCCCGACGACGTTGTCGATGACTCGCCGTTCCAGCGCGGGACCTGGTCGCCGCACAATTACGATGATTCATTCATGGGCGAGATGCCTCTGCGGAAGGCGCTCGCCCTTTCGCGCAACATCCCGGCGGTGCGCGTCCTGGATGAGGTCGGCGTGCAAAACGCCGCCACACTGGTCAAGCGTTTGGGGCTCCCCAATCCGATGGCGCCATTCCTGCCCTCGGCCCTGGGCGCCACCGAAGAGCCGCTGATATCCATGGTTTCGGCCTATTCGGCTTTTCCGAATGGCGGCGTGCGCGTCGATCCCGTCCGCATCCGTAAGGTCGTCGATCGCGACGGCAAAGTGCAGTATCAGGCCACGCCCAAATCGTCCAAAGTCCTCTCCGAATATGTGGCCGCGCAGATAGTCGATATGATGCGCGGCACGGTGCAGTTCGGAACCGCTGTGGCCGCTCAATCGATCGGTCATGAACTGGCGGGAAAGACGGGAACAGTCAACGATTTCACAGACGCCTGGTTCATCGGCTACACGCCCAGGGTGGCCTGCGGAGTCTGGATCGGGTACAGCGACAGGAAGAAATCGCTGGGCAGAGGAGAGTCGGGCGCCTCGGCGGCGCTGCCTTTCTGGATCGATTTCATGCAAAATTACCTGAAATACAAGCCCAGGGATAAATTCGGCAAGATTCCCGAACTGCCTGATGAACTCAGACAGGTTCAGGCGAACCGCGCGCGTGAGCACGCCAAGGAACTCGCGCGCATCGCCGCGCGTGAGGGCGACATTCTGCCCGGCTCCGACGACGTGCCGAATCTAGACCCTCTCGCAAACAGGCCTAAAGCCACGGCGCCGCCGGTCAAATCCGCCCCGCCCATGCGCGAAGAGCGGATCGAAACGCCACGGCCGGAGCCGATACGCATACCCAACAAGCCTCAGGTCGAAACCAAACCTCAGTTTCAAGAGGCGCCCGTCAGGAAAGGTAAGAAGGGGAAAGCCGGAAGCCCGGACTGATTTATCATATGTCATTTTACATCTGTCATTTGTCATTGCCTGGAAATCTTCAGATCTGGACCGCTTCCGGCAATGACAAATGACAGATGTAAAATGATATATGATAAATGGTATGACTTGACAAAGGCGGCGCTCACGAAAATAATTCCACCCCCCACGAGTTGACTGGATCTGATCTGCGCTCGGCAATCTCAAAATAAGTTTGGAATCTCTGCAAACCATGCCCGCTGTCATCATTACCCGCAGCGAGTTTTGCCTGGAGAGGAATCGGCGTCGCTCGCGCCACTGACTCGGGGAGAGAAGCAATAGTGTCGTCATCTAACACCATGCCGAATACGCCTTCGCAAGAGCTCAGGAATGAACGGATACCGGAATTGCGGTTCCTGAGATGCGGCAAGGCGCGGGATATATATGAAGTCGGCGACGATCGTTTGTTGATCGTCGCAACCGATCGCATCTCGGCGTTCGATTGCGTGCTGCCAACCGCCATACCGCACAAGGGGCGGGCGCTTACTCAGCTCTCCAGATTCTGGTTCGACCTTTTCTCGACCCTGGTTCCGAATCATATGATCGCGGCCGGCCTGGACGAGTTTCCGGCTGAACTCTCGCAGTCTTTGTCGGACAGATCGAAATCGCTGCTCGCCGGTCGTTCAATGCTCGTGCGCCGCGCCGAAGTGATCCCTTTTGAATGCGTCGTTCGCGGGTATCTGGCCGGATCAGGCTGGAAGGACTACCTGCGGACAGGCGCCATCTGCGGCCATCATCTTCCTGAAGGCCTGCTCGAATCGGCCCAATTGCCACGCCCGATCTTTACCCCGGCGACCAAGGCCGAAGAAGGGCACGACATAAATATCTCTATTGATGAGATGTCACAGGCGATAGGCGATGACCTGGCCAGACGGCTCGAAGAAACCAGCTTGAAGATTTACGCCGAGGCCGCCGCCTACGCCGAAACGCGCGGCGTCATTATTTGCGACACCAAGTTTGAATTCGGCCTGATAAACGGACAATTAACTCTCGTGGATGAAGCGCTGACCCCTGATTCATCCAGGTTCTGGCCCCGCGACGCCTACTCGCCTGGCAAAGCGCAGCCGTCTTTCGATAAACAATTTGTCCGTGATTACCTTGAGACGCTGGATTGGGACAAGCGACCTCCGGCCCCACCGCTTCCCCCTGAGATCACTAAGATCACCAGCGAGAAATATCTCGAAGCATATCGCCTGCTCACCGGTCATGACCTGCATATCGAGGTTGCTTATGAAAATGGAACTTGAAGCGATTATTGACCAGATGATCAATCACGGCATTCTCTTTGACGAAGCCGTGAAGGAGTTTGAAAAGAACTTCATTCTTAAAGTTCTCGACCGCCACAACAATAATCTTTCCAAGGCCGCCGAAGCTTTGGGTATTCACCGAAACACTCTCAGCAAACGCATTCTTGAATACTCCAATGGCGTTAACGGGAAAGCCCTGAAAAATGGCCACAAACGCGCGCAGCCGGCCCCGCTAAAACGAAGAACACAAAGACAGTTGAGGATAGAGGATAGAGGATAGAGGATGGAAGATGGAATATCGCATCATATCTTCGATCTTCAATCCTCGATCTTCTACGATCTTCTATACTCCTATCCACAATCTTCCATCCTCAATCCTCTATCCTCGATCCTCAACCCCTAATTTTTTACTCTGGTTATTGACAGGGTCACAGCCGCTTCATATACTTAGCGCTCCCAAACGGAGAGTGCTAATGCTAAAATATTTGATAAGTAGATGGTCATGAAGCTTGAGCGTTAGGGACTCATAGTTACTCAAGAAGCTCAATCTGCGTTTGGGATAAGCCAAAACGTCAAACACAACCAACCAGTGAAAGGGGTTTTTCAATGGCAGTAAACATTCGTCCACTCAACGACCGCATCATCGTGCGCCGGCTGGAGGAGCAGGAGCAGATGCGAGGCGGTTTGTACATTCCTGACACGGCGAAGGAGAAGCCGCAGGAAGGGGAAGTTCTGGCGGTAGGCAATGGCAAGCTGCTCGACAACGGCCAGCGGATCGCGATCGACCTGAAAGCCGGCGACCGTATACTGTTCGGCAAATACGCGGGGACGGAGATCAAGCTGGACGGCGACGAGTACCTGATCCTGCGCGAGGACGACGTCCTCGGCGTGGTCGAGACGACGGCCAAAGGGAAGGGCGCGAAGTAAACACCTGAAATCGGGAGGAAAATAGGAATTATGGCAAAGCAAGTAATTCATGGGGAAGATTCACGGCAGGCGATTCTGCGCGGCGTCAATCAATTGGCCGACGCGGTCGCGATCACGCTGGGCCCCAAAGGTCGCAACGTGGTTATTGATAAGAAGTTCGGTTCGCCTACGATCACCAAGGACGGGGTGACGGTGGCCAAGGAGATCGAGCTGAAAGAGCCGCTCGAGAACATGGGCGCGCAGATGGTGCGCGAAGTGGCGTCGAAGACCTCGGACGTGGCCGGTGACGGCACAACCACGGCGACGGTCCTGGCCCGTCAGATTTTCAAAGAGGGCGTCAAGACGGTGGCCGCCGGCGCCAACCCGATGGCGCTCAAGCGCGGCATCGAGAAGGCTGTCGAGAGGGCCGTCGAGGCGATCAAGGAGCAGTCCAAGCCGGTCAAAGGCGACGCCATCGCTCAGGTCGGCACGGTTTCGGCCAACGGCGATCAGACCATCGGCGGGATCATCGCCGAGGCGATGAAGAAGGTGGGCAAAGACGGCGTCATCACCGTCGAGGAATCGAAGTCGCTGGACACGCTGCTCGAAGTGGTCGAAGGCATGCAGTTCGATCGCGGCTATCTGTCGGCCTATTTCGTGACTGATCCGGAGCGCATGGAAGCGACGCTCGAGAACGCGCTGATCCTGCTCAACGAGAAGAAGATCAGCTCCATGAAGGATCTGCTCCCGCTGCTCGAGCAGGTCGCCAAACTGGGCAAACCGCTGCTGATCGTCGCGGAAGATGTCGAGGGAGAAGCTTTGGCGACGCTGGTCGTCAACAAGCTGCGCGGCACGCTGCAAGTCGCCGCCGTCAAGGCGCCGGGCTTCGGTGACCGCCGCAAAGCCATGCTCGAAGACATCGCCATCCTGACCGGGGGCAAGGTGATCAGCGAAGACCTGGGAATCAGGCTCGAGAACGTCAAGCTGGAAGACCTGGGCAAGGCCAAGAAGATCACCATTGACAAGGACAACACCACGATCGTCGAGGGCGCTGGCAAGGGCGCTGACATCCAGGGCCGCGTCGCCACCATCCGCCGCCAGATCGAAGAGACGACCTCGGATTACGACCGCGAGAAATTGCAGGAGCGTCTGGCCAAACTGGTCGGAGGCGTCGCCGTGATCAAGGTCGGCGCGGCGACCGAGACTGAGTTGAAAGAGAAGAAAGCCCGCGTCGAGGACGCCATGCACGCCACGCGCGCGGCGGTCGAAGAGGGAATCGTTCCGGGCGGCGGCGTCACGCTGGTCCGCGCGGCGAAGGCTCTCGACAGCCTCAAGCTCAAGGACGAGGACGAGCAGATCGGCGTCAACATCGTCAAGCGGGCCCTCGAAGAGCCGCTCCGCAAGATCGCCGAGAACGCCGGTAAGGAAGGCGCGGTGATCGTCGAGCGCGTCAAGGCGGAGAAGAACGACTCCATGGGCTTCAACGCCGAAACAGAGGAGTTCGAAGACCTGGTCAAGGCCGGCGTCATAGACCCCGCTAAAGTCTCGCGCACGGCGCTGCAGAACGCGGCTTCGATCGCCGCGCTGATGCTCACCACCGAGGCCCTGGTCTCCGAGATTCCTGAGGAGAAGAAGGCCCCGGCCATGCCCGGCGGCGGAATGGGCGAGTTCTAAAACACGCTCCATAACGATCAGCCTGATCAAAATAGAATGGCGATGGCGTCCACGGCGTCATCGCCATTTTTTTTCAGACCTTGATGAAATTTTCCGCCGGTAGAGAACGAACATCAGCAGCCGCCACAGCGCCAGTTAGCTCAGCGCGAAGGCCGGCGAGGCGTTGCAGGCGAGAACGGTGGCTGAGTTTCGATTTCCATGTGATTTCAACGGATTGTTGATACGAAAAAATGGATAAAAATCCATAGTTTCGCAAATTATTTTCCCGAAGATACGCCGGAGCGCAAGGCTAAATGCTTGAAGAGGAGAGGCTAAGCTGAGGCGCATGCATATGCATATTCGCGGCGCCAAAGTTGCTCAATCATAAAGCGTTCGCGTGATCAGCATCCGGCGGACGGCTTTCAGAGTTTTCAGACGGGCTTTTATAACATTTCTGGCCTAATACATCAGGACGAATTGAGCAGTTCAGTCCTCCATGG
>DASUFM010000059.1:0-3005 GCA_036274535.1 Blastocatellia bacterium | reverse complement strand
AACACTGCTCGCGGTTGCCTGTTTCCAGCCCGGTGTAAGCGATGCGGTCGAAGCCGAACGCGTTGCGGTAGAAATAATCGGCCTGCTTCGCGTTGCCGACGTAAAATTCGATGTGATGGACTTGCCGGATTTTTAACGGATTATCGCTCATCGTCACTCCCTTCCTTTAACATTCTCAGCCTGCTGAGCAGGCGGCGGAATAGAGCCTGGGGTTCCGCTGCGCTCCACCCCGGGAATATGGTGTAAGCGCGCATCAAGTCCGCGAAGCGGGCGGCGGCTTTTTGTTATTCGCCGTTTCTTTCTACCAAAAGGCGTTAGGCGCGACCCCAGGCGTTACTTCCCGATCTCCATGCTTTCCAAATCTCTCAATGAACTCTTTTGTCACTTCCTTCAAATACGCGTACGAAGGAATCACGAACAAAACGGGCTGCATGTCCGAATAGTCATACGAAGTATGAATGACCTCTTCCAGGTCGAATTTGCGGCGGTCGACCTCGGCGCCAAACGCGTGTTCGAGTTCGCTGTATGACGACAGCAATCCGGCGCCGAAGGCTTTGACGTCGCTCCCTTCTTCGACCAGGCCGAACTCGACCGTGAACCAGTAAAGCCGCCCGAGTTGTTCCAACTGCTCGTCGGAGGCGATGACCGCGCCTTTGCCGATGGATTGCGAATAGTCGGCGAAGTCGGGATTGGTGAAGTTCGGGATGTGGCCGATGATTTCGTGGACTATGTCGGGCTCCGGCGTGTAATCGGGTCGCGAATGATGCCTCAGGTATTGAGTGCAAAGCATCGTCCGTTTCCCCAGCCAGCTCAGGAAGGCGCGCGTCTCGACCAGCCCCTCGATCGGCGCGACGCGAAAGTTCGAAGTCGCTTTCAGCCGCGCGTCCAGGCAGCGCAGTTGCGGAATCTGGTCGCGGCTGATGCCGAGCCTGCGTTTGGATTCCAGATAGAGCGAGCAGGCGCGCCGGCTTTGAGTCTCTTCCAACTGGTCGTAAACATGCCGCCAGATGGCCGTCTCCTGCGGGGTGTAATCGACGTCGGGGATGGCATGCCGCGGGTCTTCACGATACTGTTTGGCCAGACGGGCGATGAAATTGCGGCGCGCGCGATATTCCTGATCATGGGCGCCGGGATGATCGATCGGCAGCGAGCTGATCTCTTCAAAGCCCACGTCATCGGTCAAAAACTCTTCGGGAACTGACGCTGACGCTGTTTGCATAAACCGTACCTCGGTTGTTAGCCACAGAGCCACAGAGACACAGAGATGAAGAGATAGAGAGGTGGAGAGACGGAGGGACTGCGTGAAATCCATCTCTCCCTCTTTCTTCCTCCTCGTCTCTGTGACTCTGTGGCTCTGTGGCTAACAATCTTCATACACAAAAACCTTAACTTCCTGCCGCATGTCTAATCGCTTCCACCGCCGCCGGGTTTTCCAGCGCGGTCGTATCGCCTGTGTCTTCGCCCAGAAAGGCGGCGCGGATTACGCGGCGCATCACCTTGGCGTTGCGCGTCTTCGGCAATGATTCGACGAAATGGATTTTTTCGGGGCGCAGCGGCTTGCCCAATTCCTTCGCGACCCGTTCTCTCAACTCTTCTTCCAGTCGGGCGTCTCCGTCCACTCCGGGCGCCAGAACGCAGAAGGCCACGAGCGCCGCGCCTTTCAATTCGTCCGGGACGCCGATGGCCGCGGCTTCTATGACGCTTTCGGCGCCCACAAGGACGGATTCGACCTCGGCGGGGCCTACGCGTTTGCCCGCGATCTTCAACGTGTCGTCGCTGCGGCCCAGGATGCTCCAATGGCCGTCGCCGTCAACCCTGGCCCAATCGCCATGAACCCAGACGCCAGGAAAACGCGACCAGTAAGTTTGCAGATAACGTTGTTCGTCTTTCCAGAAACCTCGCGCCTGGCCTATCCAGGGTTTGCGGATGACAAGTTCTCCGACTGCGCCGCGAACCGAATCGCCGTTTTCATCGACCACGTCAGCCGCAATGCCGGGGCACGCCGCCGAAAACGCGCATGGCTTGATCGGCAGCAGTGGATTGCTCATCAGGATTCCGCCGGAGATTTCGGTCCCCCCCGAGTAATTGATGATCGGTATGCGCCGCCGCCCCACGTTTTCAAACAACCACCACCACGGATCGGGATTCCAGGGCTCGCCGGTCGAACCGAAGACGCGCAGCGATGAAAGGTCATGTTTTTCAACCCACTGGTCGCCGTGCGCGGCCAATGCGCGAACCAGTGTAGGCGAGATGCCCAGGACCTCGACCTTGTGTCTCGCGCAGAAATCCCAAAGCCGATCCGGTTGTGGATAATCCGGCGCGCCGTCGTAAAGAACAATAGTCGCGCCTAAAATTAGCGCGCCATAAATGAGCCAGGGGCCCATCATCCAGCCTATATCGGTTATCCATGAAATTCGCGTGCCCCGACCGACGTCCGTTCCGAAGAGCATATCCTGAGCCGATTTCACCGGAAACCCGCAGTGAGTATGCAGGATGCCTTTAGGCCGGCCCGTCGTTCCCGACGTATAAATCGCAATCAGTGGATCTTCGGCGCCTGTAGGCTCGATCCGGCGCGCGGCATAAGAGGAGGGGCCGGCCATATCGCCTGTCGCCAGCAGTTGGTCCCAATTCAGGTCGCGGCCCGGCTTCATCGGCGCGGTCAGGCGCATGCGGCGGACGACTATTATTCGCGTAATTGACGGGCAATCGGCGACCGCCTCATCCGCGACCTGCTTCGCGTTGACCGGTTTGCCGCGGCGCGGGAACGCGTCGCAGGTGAACAGGGCCTTGGCGTTGACATCGCGCAACCGCGACGAAATGGCCGTCGCCCCGTAGCCGGAAAAGAGCGGCACGGCGATTCCGCCGATGCGGTTGATCGCCAGCAACGCGATCACTGTTTCGGGGACCATCGGCAGGTGAAGGCCTATCGCGTCACCAGGGCCGTAACCGCAGGCGCGCAAGCCGGCGGCGCATCGTTCGACCTCGTTCAGCAGGTCGGCGTAATC
>DASUFM010000058.1:0-9561 GCA_036274535.1 Blastocatellia bacterium | reverse complement strand
GCGACGTTGTAGGCGACCTCCGGTTCTTTCGTTCGCTCGAAAGCCTGCCGTCCAGTTTCGGCGGAGAGATCGTACTCGCCGGAATGAAACGCGGCGATTTGCAGCATCTTGTACGCTCCTGCGGCGTATTCAGGTTGCTGCTGGCTCGCAATCAATGGCGACGCTTCATGAAGACGCCCGGCGATGATCAACGCGTTTGCGAGCGTAAAATTGAGATCAGGCGAGGGCGACGTCGCATAGGAGTATTCGATCACGGGGATCGCGCGCGGCAGTTGATCGCGATCAAAGCCGGCCAGGGCCCGCAACAAAGCCGCGTAGCCGTAAACGGCCCGCAGGCGATCCGCCTCTTTTTTCGCCTGTTCGATGTCGGCGCCGAGAATCAGGCCTTGCAGTAATAACCGCTGCGCCTCTTCCTTCATTTCCACGGAACGAGCGGAATTCAAAACTTCTTTCGCCAACTGAACGGCCGTTGCGCCGTCATCGTTTTTAATCGCCTCCTGCGCCCGGTCGAGCATCGGGCTCACGCGCGCGTCGCGTTCGTATTGAAGCATCTGGAAAAGCGCGCTGCCGTTGATCCACGCGAAAAAGCCCATCAACAAAACTACAAACATCCATCCGGCCGAGAGCGCCCACAGGCCGACGGCGCCGGCCACGAGCAGCGAAACGACGCGGGTAATGATCCCGGTGTCTTTCTTCGTCGCCCACTGCTCAACGCTGTAGGCCACGTTTCCGCCATCGAGCGGCAACACCGGCAATAAATTGAAGATCCCCCATCCAAAATTGACCCACAACAGGTCTTGATAAATCAGGCCACCGAGACTATCGGCAAAAAGGTTCGGCAAATAGACCCCCGACAGAAAAACAGCTCCGCCGAAGAGAAATCCGGCGAACGGTCCAGCCAGACTGATCGCAATGTGCCTGGGCGGCGATAACTTTTTCTCTTCGGTCCACGAAGTCAGCCCTCCAAAACCGTAAATCAATATCTGAGGCGACATGCCGAAAGCGCGAACCATCAGCGCATGTCCGAACTCATGCGCCAGGATTGAGATGAAAACAACAATGACCCATTCAATCAAAAACTCAAATGACGTATCCCTGGTGTAACCCATGAAGCCCGCCACCAGTAGAAAGAATGGTTCAACTTTTACCGGTATTCCAAAAATTTTCATTTCAAGTTTTTCCGATCAATTTTGCCGCGGTCGTTTTTCGGCAGGCCGTCCCTGAAGATGATGCGGCGCGGATATTTGTGCATGGCCAGTCGCCCCTTGACGAATTCCTGCAGCTGGCGGGCCAGGTCATCGCTCTCCGCGAACCCTTCGTTCAGCGCGACGTAGGCCGAAGTTTTGGTCAATCCGTCCCCATCCTGAAAACCGACTACCGCGCATTCACGGACTGCCTCGTGTCCGAGCAGGCAATTTTCGACTTCGGTCGGCGAGACGAAGACTCCGCTGACTTTCAGCATCTCGTCTGTCCGCCCGCCGTACCAGAAATAGCCTTCGGCGTCGCGCGTGAACTGGTCGCCGGTCGTGCAGTAATCGCCGGCGAAGGTTTCTTTCGATTTTTCGTGCGCCTGCCAGTAGCAGATCGCGGCGGAATCGCCTTTGATTCGCAGCGTTCCCATCTGCCCGTCCGGCAGCGATTGTCCGTCGGGACCGATGATCTCGGCCTCGTAACCGGGCACGATCCTGCCCAGACACCCTTCGCGCACGTCGTCGAAGCGGTTCGAAATGTAGATGTGGAACATTTCCGCCGACCCCACGCCGTCCAGGATTTCGACGCCGAAAGTCTCTTTCCACCGGCGGTAAAGCTCCGGCGGCAGCGCTTCACCGGCCGAAACACAGACGCGCAAACTGCTCAGATCGCGCTCGCTCGCGCCCGGCGCATTGAGCATCGCGTTGATCATCGTAGGCACATTGGTCAGCACGGTCGGGCGGCGCCGTTCGATCACTTCAAACAGTTTTTCCGGAGTCGACCTTTCGTTGAACAAAGCGGTTTCGGCCCCGACCGCGAACGGGAAGAGCAGGTTCGTTCCAGTAGCGTAGCCGAAGAAAAGCTTTGGGACCGCGACCGTCACGTCGTCCTCGCGCATTCGCAGAATCTGTTTGGCGTAACATTCGGTGTTATAGGGCAAATCATGTTGCAGATGCACGGCGGCTTTCGGCTTGCCCGTCGAACCTGAAGTGAAGAGCCAGATCGCCGGGTCGTCGCGATGCGTGCCGGCGGTCTCCAGTTCATCCAGCATCTGGGGCGCGAGAGTTTCGTAATGCGGGAACTCCTGAGATTCATCGCCAACGACCAGAACATTTTTCAGATATTTTGCCTCGGCCAGTATGGGCCGCAGGCTTTCGACAAGCGTCTCGTGAACGACGAAGACTTTCGCGCGGGTGTAATCGAGATAGTAGGCGTAATCCTCGGCCGGCAACAGTGGATTGACCATGGCGATCACCGCGCCGATTTTGGCCGCGCCGAACCACAGCGCGACGAATTGCGGGCAATCCGGCATGGCGAACAATACGCGGTCTTCGACTCTGGCGCCCAGTTCGTGCAGCAGATGACCGGCCCGGTTCGATTGCTTCACGACCTCCGCGTAAGTCCAGCGCTCTTCGCCGAACCGCAAACAGACCTTGTCGCCGCGCCCGGCGGCCAGATTATGGTCCAGAAAATATTCGGCCATGTTGAAACGTTCGGGAAATTGAATCATCGTTCGTAGTGGCGTAATGTTTTTAGCCACGAATGAACACGAATGAACACGAATATGATTCCCGGCTTTGTAAATCGTTCAGCTACCATTTTCTCGCTTCTATTCGTGAAAATTCGTGTTCATTCGTGGCTGAAATTCTTTATTTATTTGTCAGATGCGCGATCCCTTCCATCTCGATCATCGCATCGGGGTTGAACAATCCCTTGACCTCGAACAGCGCCGTCGCCGGATAGTGGCTGCCAAAGTATACGCGATGGACTTCGCCCAGCGCCTTCAGTCGCGCGCGATAGCCGTCGCGGTCGGTGACATAGATATTGAGTTTGACGATGTCCCGCAACTCTCCGCCGGCGGCCTCGACCACTGTCTTGAGGTTCCTGACGACCTGCTCGTACTGGGTCACAAGATCTCCGGGCGCGACGATACGTCCCTCGGCGTCGCTCGCGTCCTGCCCTGCCAGCATCAACTGCCGTCCGCCTTCGACAATAATACCGTGATTGAAACCTCGCGGCGGCGCGAGTTCCGGCGGATTGATAATTTCTCTCATCTTCCCGTGAACTCCGGCTTCTGTTTGTTCCTGGTAGCCTCGAACCATTGACGATGGTCTTCGCCCATCAGCAGGAGCGCCTGAGCCTGGGCCTCGGCTTCGATCGCCGAAGCCAGGTCCATACTCCATTCGTTGTTGATCATCGTCTTTGTCATCGCCAGCGCGAAAACAGGCCCTTGCTTCAAACGATCCGCCCATTCGCGCGCCGCGTTCATCAATTCGTCGTGCGGGACGACTTTGTTCACCAGCCCGTAACGTTCGGCCGTCGCGGCGTCAATCGTATCGCCGAACATCAATAATTCAGTCGCGCGCCCCTGCCCTACTACGCGCGGCAACAGCCAGGCCGCGCCCATGTCGGCGCCGGTCAGTCCGACTTTGGTGAAGAGGAAAGCGAAACTTCCCTTATCCGACGCGACTCGCAGATCAGAAGCCAATGCGATCACAGCGCCCGCGCCGGCCGCTATTCCATTGACCGCCGCGATAATCGGTTTATCCAGCAGCCGCATGTTCTGAATCAGCGCGCCGGTCATCCGCGCGAATTCGAGGTGCGAGCGCATATCGTGTTCGAGCAATTCTCCGATGATCCGATAAACGTCACCGCCCGCGCAGAAAGCCTTTCCCGCGCCGGTGATGATCGCGACCCTGACCTGATCGTCGCGCCTGAGCTCCGCCATCAGGTCGCGCAACTGCGCGTAAATTTCGAATGTCAGCGCGTTGAGCTTATCGGGACGGTCGAACGTAATTGTCGCGACCCCGTCTTCAACTTCATATAAAAAATCGTAGGACATATAGGTACCAGATGTCAGATGTCAGATGTCAGATGTCAGATGTCAGGTTTCAGGTTTCAGATTCCAGGTCCTCTTATAAACTGACATCTGACATCTGACATCTGACATCTGATCAAAACATCACGGCTCCGCCGTCAATATTGATCGCCTGCCCGTTGATTCCCTGCGCAATGTCGCTCGCCAGCGTCATGACCACCGCGGCGACCTCTCCGACCTCGATCAGCCGATTCTGTGGGTTGAGTTTCTCGAGCGCTATTCGCGCTTCCGCCTCCGGCATTCCCGTTTTCGAAACGATGTTGGCGACGTTGTCATCGGTCATCGGCGTGTCGACGTAGCCGGGACAGATCGCGTTGGCAGTGATGTTGTACCCTGCCAGTTCGACCGCCAGCGCGCGCGTCAACCCCAGCAAGCCATGTTTTGCGGCGGTGTAGGCCGCGACGTATTTGCCGCCGATCTTCGACATGACCGAAGCGATGTTGATAATACGGCCGCGACGCGCCTCGATCATCTTCGGGATGAATGCTTTGGTCACATAGTAAACGCCGGTCAGATTGACGGCCAGCATCTGATCCCACAATTCGTCAGGGTGATCTAGAAAACGATGACTGCGCCCGAGTCCGGCGTTGTTGACCAGAATCTCGACGGCGCCGAATTGAGAATTAACTTCTTCGGCCATACGCCGAACCTGATCGGCGTCGGTCACGTTGCAAACCACGGCCAGCGCCCTCTGCCCCGTCGCGCGAATCCTGCCGGCGACGGCTTCGATCTCGGCGGAAGAGCGCGAGCAAACGACGACATCGGCCCCGGCTTCGGCCAGCGCGACGGCGCAGGCCTCGCCAATCCCACGGCCGCCGCCTGTAACCAACGCTATTTTGCCGCTCAATGTTTTCATAAGTCTCCGCCATTGGCCATTGGCTATTGAATATTGCGTATTAGCCTGCAATGAGTCCTCAATTATAAGCGCCCCCTATGCAAGACAATATCCAATACTCAATAGCCAATGGCCAATGTCTTCAGCGTGGCGCGACTAGACGGCGCTTGCCGTCATCGCTTTTCGCGACGCCCGGTTCGTCCAGATTCACGCGATCCCACAATTTGCAAGTCACCTGTTTGTGCATCTGATCCAGGCCTTCGCAGTAGTTCGTAAAATTGCAGCGGCGAACTTCATCGCCTCTTCCTTGCATAACTTTCAAACACCAGTCAGGATCGGCCAGCGATGCGCGCGCCATGGCGATGATATCGGCCTCGCCGCGTCGCAGCGTCGATTCGGCCAGTTCAAAAGTTCCGATGCCGCCGGAAGTCAAGACCGGCGTCGTATAGCCCGCATCGTTGACAGCGCGCCTGATTGCGGCGGCCAGCGGGATATTGCGTCCGAACGGACCGCGTTCATCAGAAGTGACCGGCGGCATGCATTCGAACCCGCTGCGGCCGGTGTAAGGATAGACCGCCTGTCCCACCTTCGGCTGCTTCGCGTCGTCGAACTTACCGCCCTTCGAAATCGAAAGGAAGTCGAGCCCCGCGCGGGCGAATTCGACGCCGAACCAGATCGCGTCTTCGATCCGATTGCCGGCCGGGATCACCTCATCGCCGAGGAAGCGAACGCCGATCGTGTAATCGCCTCCGACCCGTTCGCGCGCGGCCCGGTAGACTTCGATCGGCAGGCGAACGCGGTTCTCGCGGGGCCCGCCGTAGCCGTCATCGCGAGTGTTGGTAGCGCTCAGGAACGAAGCCATCGTGTAAGCGTGGGCATAGTGCAATTCGACGCCGTCGAAACCGGCTTCCAGGGCGCGCCACGCCGCGTCTGCAAAGACGCCGGGCAATACTTTCGGTAATTCCGCAACATGCCGCAAACGCGTATCGGTCACGCGCTCGCGATGGCCAAACCGCAACGATTCCAATTCGCGGTCATCCAGTACGCGGTCATGAACCTCGTCAGGCGCGAATGTGAGAAAGGCGCGGACCTCCGTCTCATCCGCTTTCAGCCACCGCTCGTCGTTCGTCGCCTGGACCAGGTTACGGCGATGGCGATTTTCGACGTTCAGAAACCGCGCGAAATATTTCTCTTTCTCGGGCCGCCGCCTCACCGCCAGAAAATCAATGATCTGAATGAAGAGCCGCGTATGCCCGCCGCTCGCATTCCGCACTACTTGAACAAGCTTGCTCAGGCCGGGAATGAAGCGGTCATGCCCGATGCGCAACAGCGGCCCGCTGGGGATGTCTCGCACGCCAGTGGCCTCGACCACGATCGCGCCGGGACGCCCCTCGGCGAAGCGGCCGTACCAATCGAGTATGTTTTGCGTGACGAAGCCTTCTTCGGTCGCCCGCCACGGAACCATCGCGGGAACCCAGGTCCGGTTTTCGAGCGTCACGCGCCCGACGCGAATCGGAGAAAACAATAGTGACGCGGCGGATTCTTCCGCCGAAGGCCAGCGCGTTTCAGGAAGTCGATGACGTATCGGATTTTCAGGACGCCACATCTGATTGCCCTTCCTCGCGCCGGAGCCACTCTTCATAAGCCGCGACGAATTCCGGATCGCGTTTCTTCAATTTCTCGTGAGTGACGCGGCCGCTGCGTGTCATCAGCTTGTATGCGAACGGCAGGGGATCCAGATGGAAATCACCAGCAATATTTTCGAGCGCCTGCAGGCTCGAAAGCGCGGCGCCCTGCAACGCCTCTACGACCGGTCTTCGCGTTCGTTCGAACTCCGGCAGGGCCAACGCCACGTCCGGTTGTTCGGCGAAACATTTCGCGAGAGCGATCGAATCCTCCAGCGCCAGCTTCGTCCCCGAACCGATGGAAAAATGCGCGGTGTGCAGCGCGTCGCCTAGCAGGACGACGTTCTCATGGCGCCAGTTACGGTTCTTCACGAGCGGGAAATTGATCCAACGGACGGCGTTATTTGCCAGTAGATCGCGCCCGCCAAGATCGTCTTCAAAGACGCGATGTAAATACGCGAGCGTTTCGGCTTCGTTTTTCTTATCGAATCCCGCGGCGCCCCAGGTCGCTTCATCACATTCAACGATGAATGTACTAGCGCTCTTATTGAATTTGTAGGAATGCGCGATGAAATGGCCGGCTTCGTTTTCGCGGAAGGTCAGTGTCAACCCATGAAACAATTGATTCGTGCCCAGCCAGACATATTTGTTTTTCCGGACATCAATCGATGGTTCGAAGAAATCCTGATAAGCGCGGCGCACGGCGCTGTTAGCCCCGTCTGCGCCGACCATCAAATCGCAATCGCGGTACGGTTCGACGACCGCCACGCCGGTATGAAACTTCAGGTCGACTCCCAGTTCGCGACAGCGCTCGCGCAGGACGCTCAGGAATTTCAGCCGGCCTACGCCGGAAAACCGGTTGCCCCTGATCGTAATGCGCTCCCCTTTATGAACGATATCGACGTTGTCCCAGATTTCGCAGGCCCCGGCGATCTGTCGAAACGAAGGCCGATCGCCCTCTTCGAGGTAAGAAAAGGTCTGGTCGGAAAAGACTATGCCCCAGCCGAACGTGTCGTCCGGCCCGTCGCGTTCGACGACCAGGATTTCGCGCGACGGGTCCTGCCGCTTCATCAGAATCGCGAAATACAATCCCGCGGGCCCGCCTCCAATCACATTTATCTTCCTGATTCCAGACATAGGCGCAACCTGCAACATACAGCCGTCTTCAAATGTATGAGGACAGCTAAATCGAACCAGGTAACATTGGGACAATGTCGCTAGCCACAGAGCCACGGAGACACAGAGAGAAACCCGTAAAGATCAATGGAGACGCCTTTTTTCTATTCGTCCCCTCTGTGTCTCTGTGTCTCTGTGGCAAAGCCTGTGTACCAATGTTGCTTGCTTCGATTTAGCCACAGAGGACACAGAGATCACAGAGAGATCATTATATCCTCTGTGGCTATTGACCAATACGAAAGTCGCTATAAAACCTGTCCCAATTCCCTGACAACTGGCTTAAGCGCTTCGATATAAGGCGCGAGCGGCGCGTCGCGTTCGAGCGCCGGCGCGCGCCGGCGCGCGCGCCGGTAAACTTCCTGGAGTTTCGGCCCCGGCCTCAAAGGTTTTAAAAATTCGAGCCCCTGCGCGGCGCACATCAATTCGATGGCCAGGATCGTTTCTACATTGTCGACCACTTGAGCGAACTTCAACGCCGCCGTCATTCCCATGGAGACATGATCTTCCTTGTTGGCCGAGGTCGGCAGAGTAAATACCGAAGCGGGATGCGCCAGCACGTTGTTTTCAGCGATCAGGGCGGCGGCGGTGACCTGCGCGATCATCAACCCGGAATTTGTTCCCGGATGGGGTGACAGAAAAGCCGGCAACCCCGAAAGCGTTGGATTGACAAGTCGTTCGACGCGGCGTTCCGCGATCGTGCCCAGGTCCGCCACGGCGATCGCGGCGTAATCGAGCGCCAGCGCGACCGGCTCGCCGTGGAAATTTCCACCCGACAAGACCTCTCGGT
The DNA here is from genome assembly GCA_036274535.1 of Blastocatellia bacterium. Taxonomy (GTDB): domain Bacteria; phylum Acidobacteriota; class Blastocatellia; order RBC074; family RBC074; genus JAJVID01. The sequence goes on along the minus strand of DASUFM010000058.1, from coordinate 1,069 downwards.
CGTCGGTGAAGACCAGCGGATTGTCGGTGGCGCTGTTGATCTCGATCTCTATGACGCCGCGAGCGTGTTCCAGCGCGCCGCGCACGGCGCCGTGGACCTGTGGCATACAGCGCAGCGCATAAGCGTCCTGCACGCGCGGATCGACGGCGCGGTCACGGTGCGATTCGCGAATCTCGCTGCCTTCGATCAATTCGCGCAATCTGCGCGCGCTCGCCTGCTGCCCCGGATGAGGACGCGCCGAATGAATTTTTTCGTCGAACGCTACCGGCGTGCCTCTCAACGCTTCGAGCGTCATCGCGCCTATCACATCCGCGGCCTCGGCCAGTCTCGCTGCGTTGAGCAGCGCCAGCCCCCCGACGGCCGTCATCGCCTGCGTCCCGTTGAGCAGCGCCAGCCCCTCTTTCACCTCAAGTTGAAGCGGCGTGACACCGGCGCGCAGCAACGCTTCGGCGCCGGACATTCGCTCGCCTCGAAAAATCGCCTCCCCCTCGCCAATGGCCGTCAGCGCCAGATGCGCCAGCGGCGCGAGATCGCCCGAAGCTCCCACCGAACCTCTGGAAGGAATCACCGGGTGCACGCCGCCGTTCAACATCGCAATCAATGTCTCGATCACCACCAGGCGGCAGCCTGAAAACCCCTTGGCCAGCACGTTGGCGCGATGCGCCATCATCGCGCGCGCCGCCGTTTCGGGCAGCGGCGCGCCGACTCCGCAGGCGTGCGAGCGCACCAGATTCAATTGTAGTTCGCGCAACTCATCGGCCGGTATCGCGGTTTCGGAAAGCGCGCCGAAACCGGTGTTGACCCCGTAAACGACTTCATCGCGCGCGACAATCTCTTCGATAAAGTCACGGGCGCGTTCGACGCGCTCGCGGGCTTCGGACGATAAAAAGACTTTCTCGCCGAAGGCCACCGCCTCGGTTTGCGCCAGGGTTAATGAAGCCCCATCAAGCTCGATCATTTAATGCCCTCCATGCAAGGACATTAAACGCCAAAGCCCGCGCGATCAACTCTCTTCTGATTAAATAGACAGTTGAAGATCGAGGATGGAAGATCGAGGATGGAAGATCGA
>DASUFM010000057.1:0-3703 GCA_036274535.1 Blastocatellia bacterium | reverse complement strand
GTGATCTGAAGCGTGACGCTACAGGCGCGTTCATATTCTTCTTCGAGCAGGCGGAAAACGCGCCGGCCCAGGCTTCTGTCGATCGTGCGGGAGGCGTATTGGCGGGAGATCTGGAAATCGGCTTTGGCCAGCGTCATCTCTATGTTCGAGATCGTGCTATGAAAGAAGGGCCATTCGCGGTACATCTCGCGCAGCAATCGCAAATTCTCGCGCGGGCGCGATTCGATGAAATTTCCGAGCGCGGTTCCGACCGCCAGCCAGCCGGGCAGAAGGTGGCGGCTCTGCGTCCAGCCGAAGACCCATGGGATCGCGCGCAGGTCGTCCAGACTCTTCGATCCTGATTTGCGCTTAGCCGGACGGGACCCGATGCGCAGATGCTGCAACTCTTCGACCGGCGTCGCCTGAACGAAGTAATCATAAAAACCCGGCGTCTCGCGCGCGAAGCGGCGATAAGCGGCGAAGGCTTCAGTCGAGATCTCTTCCATCACCTCTTTCCATCGCGCCAGCTTGCCGCCCTCATGAGCCCTCTTCGGCAGGCTCGCGGCGATGACGGCCGAAGTCGCAAGTTCCAGGCTGCGCTGCGCGATCTCGGCCAGGCCGTATTTCGACGAAATGACCTCGCCCTGCTCGGTGATCTTGATGCGCCCAGCCACGGTGTCGGGTGGCTGGGCCAGGATCGCTTCGTGGCTCGGGCCGCCGCCGCGGCCGACCGTGCCGCCGCGGCCATGAAACAGCCGCAGCTCGATTCCGCGCGCGCGCGCCACTTCCCACAACCGCTCCTGCGCCTTATATAACTCCCAGCTCGAAGTCAGAATGCCGCCGTCCTTGCTGCTGTCCGAATAACCGATCATCACCTCCTGCAGATCGCCTTGCGCCGCGAGTCGCCGGCGATAAAACGGATGCTCGAACAATCGCCGCATGATTTCAGGCGCGCGCCGCAAGTCCTCAATGGTTTCAAAGAGCGGAGAGACGGAGAGACGGAGGGACAGAGGGACGGAGGATCGAGGATCGAGGATCGAGGATCGAGGATCGCTATCTTCGATCTTCGATCTTCGATCTTCCATCCTCGGTCCCTCTGTCGCCACCAGCCCCGCCTCCTTTGCCAGAACGAGCACGGCCAGCAGGTCGCTGACTTCGCGCGTCATGCTGATTATGTATGTGCGGATCGAGTTCAGGCTGATTTCATCGAGCGCGCGGCGGGCGACGCGGAAAACATTGAGCGTTTCGGTGGTTTCGGCGCTGTAATTCGCGTCGGCGCTCATCAGCGGACGCGGCGTGTCGAGTTCGCGCGTCAGCCATTCGATTCGCTCGTCCTCACTCATCTGTGAGTAATCGGGGAGACCGAGCGCGCAGGTGATTTCAGAGAGCGCCGCCGCGTGCCGGTCGCTGTGTTGCCGCAGATCGAGAGTCGCCAGATGCAGGTCGAAGACCGCCACCTGGCGCATCAGACGGTCAACGGAGCGGGCCGCGTAAACGGCTTTTCCCTCGCGCAAACTGTCACGCACCAGCCGCAAATCTTCCCAGAGCGAGGCGCCGTCGCGGTAGACATTGACGGGGTCCGCGTCGGACCGGGTGAGCGCGGCGACGACCGGCAGTCCGGGCCGTATCGAAATCAACGCGTGTTCCCCGGTCAGTCGGAGCGCGGCAGCCAGCTCGCGGTTGCGGCGAATCGTGTTTTCGACACGCTCGTAAATGTAAGAGAGTTTCTGGCGGTAAGGTTCTTCGGCGTTGCGGGCGGCCACCTCGGCGGCGACCGCGGGCATCGCCGCGGCGTCGTCTTTCAACGATTCTGTTAACTCATCCGAAGCCGGGGCGAAGCGAAACGATTCGCTCAGACGCCGGCCCAGGTCCGCTATGGCGTCGCGGTATTTACGCAAAACCAGGCGCTGTTGCAGCCGCAGCGTCTCCCATGTGATTTCGGGAGTCACGAAAGGATTGCCGTCGCGATCGCCTCCGATCCAGGAGCCGAACCGAAGCGGAGTCGCGCCGTCGCGCAGTTTGACGCCGGGAAAGTTCTTTTCCAACTGGCTCTCCAACTCATGGAGCAGTTCCGGGGCCGCGTCAAACAGCGTCGCGTCGAAGTAATAAAGCCCATGATTTACCTCGTCGAGCACCGTCGGCTGTGTATGGCGCACTTCGTCGGTCTGCCACACTGATTCGACTTCGGCCGCGAGCCGCGACTGCAATTCGTCCCGGCGCCGCGGCGCCAGGTTTTCATCGTCGAAATCGGCGAGCAGATCGGTGATTCGGCGGTGTTTTTCGAGCAGGGTTCGGCGCGCGGCCTCAGTCGGATGCGCGGTCATCACCGGCATAATCTCCAGACGATCAATCACGCGCTGCAACGGGCCAGTGTCTGATAAATCTCTTCGCAACTCCCCCATCGTCTCGGCCAGCGAACCCCGCTGGGGTTGATCAGGCGTGCGCAACTCGTAAAAGCGCTTGCGACGAATGCGGTGATATTGCTCCGCGATGTTGACCAGTTGAAAGTAGACCGAGAAGGCGCGAATCACCCCTATGGTTTCATCCAGGCTCAATCCGCGCAGCAGCCTTTTAAGCTCTTTCTCAATAGCGGCCGCATCCTCGACGCCCGTCTTCCTTGAGGACTGCGCGCCGCGAAGTCGTTTGCAGAGAGCCCTGACATTTTCTTCGATTTCAAAAAGGCGCTCGCCGCCGAGCCGCTTGAGCGTTTCGCCCAGCAGGTCGCCCAGCCGACGAATGTCCGCCTTCAACGGCGCTTCCTTCGATTCATCAGAACGTGACATTAGTATATCTCGACCCATTGACCCATTGGCCCTTTGTGTTTGAAAAATAGGCTTGTGAGCGGCTACGGAGTCGCCTTCGGTCGCGTAACGCCAGGCCAATCATCAGTTCTGAACGGCGTGGCGGGCAGTCCTTCCTTGTTGTACAGGTTGCAGGTCGGATATTTCGCCCAGGCGTAGCGCACGGCCGCCGGCTTCGAAACTTCCGGGCTGGAGACTATCACGCGGCCACCTTTGATCTCGGCCTTCGCCTCATGCCAGACCCTGTCATCGCCGGCCATCAGGAAGCCTTTCAACTCGCCGCCGCGCGCCTCCAATCCGGCGCCGGTGTGGTTGAAGCTCAGGACCGCTTTGTCGCCTTCGATCTTCAGTGACTGGTAGACCGGGCCGGAGTAAACGATCTTTTCGCCATAAGCCACAGCGCGAGCGGTCAGGGCAAGACGCGCGCCCACCGGTTGTTTGTTGCGCGGATGAATGTTGTCATAAGTTCCGACGTCAATCGCCAGGGCCATGCCGGTCTTAGGCGAAGAGGAGAGCGTCATCAATTGAGCCTCCCGCAACTCCGCCCAGTCGCTTTCGCCCAGTTTCTGCGAATTCGGGCCGAAGGCCGCAAGCTGCACGAACAGAAACGGGAAATCGCCCTGCCCCCAGAGTGTGCGCCAGTCGCGGATCATGGCGGGGAAAAGGCGGCGGTATTGATACGCCCGCCCGGCGTTCGTTTCTCCCTGATACCAGATCGCGCCCCTGATGGCATAGGGCGCAACCGGCGTGAGCATCCCGTTATACAGGCCCGAAGGCATCCATGGTTTGCCGGGGGGGCGCGGCGCGGGCTTGTTTTCGGCCTTCGCTTTCTCCGCGTTTTCCTTGTATTTCTCCATGGCCGCCTGGTACTTCTCCATCTGCTTCGGATAATCGGTGGCGAACTGTTTGTACTCGGCGTCGTT
>DASUFM010000056.1:0-3027 GCA_036274535.1 Blastocatellia bacterium | reverse complement strand
GGCAATGGAGCCGACTGTTATGAAAATGAAGATGGTTCAAGACTGAACTCGCAGAGCAAAGAGCCGCTCTGTCGAGATTATCTCAGTAAACAAACAAGGAGAAACCAGATGAAACGATTTTGGATCATTCCGTTCGCATGTCTATGGGGCGCGCTTTTTGCGAGTCTCTGTTGGGCGCAAGAGGCGGGCGATTTTCAGCCTGCGACGACCAACGTTTGGGGAGCGGAGTATCCGCGCGTTGATAGTACCGGTAGAGTTCAGCTTCGCGTCAAAGCTCCCGACGCCACGAAGGTCAGAGTGAATTTCTGGAGCGGTCCCAAAGTGGAGATGGTAAAACAGGCGGACGGCTTCTGGACGCTCACGACGCCATCTCTCGTTCCCGGCCTGCATTACTACACTTTCGTAATTGACGGGGCGGAAGTAAGCGACCCCAACAGTCATGCTTTTTTTGGAGGCGGCAAGCACGCCAGCGCGGTTGAGGTCCCAGAGCCAGGCTCAACTTATTATTCGATTCAAGATGTGCCTCACGGTCAAGTGCGTGAGGTTTGGTACTATTCGAAGATGACAGGCACATGGCGGCACGCGCTGGTCTATTTGCCGCCGAATTATGATGCGCAGAGCAAGGCGCGCTATCCCGTGCTCTATTTGCAGCATGGCGGAGGCGAGGATGAGACGGGATGGATTCGGCAGGGGCGCGCGAATTTCATTCTGGACAATCTGATCGCGGCTGGAAAGTGCAAGCCCATGATTGTCGTAATGGCATATGGTTACGCTCGACGCGCCGGCCAATCCCCGCCCAATTTGACCGGAATCCCCGCCGGTTCCGCCGAAAGGTTGAAGGCGATGCAGAGCATGACGGCGGCTTTCGAAGATGATGTCACGCAGGCCCTGATTCCATTCATTGACAAGACCTTCAGGACGATTCCTGATCGCAACCATCGGGCGATGGCCGGCCTTTCGATGGGAGGAATGCAGACGTTCCAGATTACGCTGAATCATCTCGATCTCTTTTCCTATATCGGCGGATTCAGCGGAGCTGGCGGGACGCTCATGCTTGGGGACCGGAAACTGGATCCCAAGACCGATTACAACGGGGCATTTGCCGATCCTGCCGCATTCGCCAGGAAGGTGCGCTTGCTCTGGCTGGGCGTCGGAACTGTAGAGCCTGAGAGAATGCGCGCGGGAATTCAGAGACTTCATACAGCGTTATTGGAGGCGAAGATTCAGCACGTCTTCTACGAATCGCCGGGTACGGACCATGAGTGGCAGACCTGGCGGCGAGATCTGAAAGACTTCGCTCCGAGACTTTTTCAATAGTTCGCTCAATAACAGTTTGCGGCATCGAGCCGGAAGTCTAAGGCCGAAAGGATTCACTCGTCATGCGTACACTTCTTGTCATTTTCGCTCTAATGACTGTGGCCATAACTCCACCCTTCATGGCCGCACAAAAGGTCGACTTAACGGTTGACGTGTCCAAGGCCGGAGCGAAGATTGATCGCAATATCTTCGGCCAGTTCGCCGAGCACCTCGGCCACGGCGTTTACGAGGGCATATGGGTCGGTCCTGATTCCCCAATTCCTAATACGCGGGGCATCCGCAACGACGTCGTCGCCGCGCTGAAGGCGATAAAGACGCCGAACGTTCGCTGGCCGGGCGGCTGCTTCGCGGACGAATATCACTGGCGCAAAGGCATCGGCTCTCATCGGCCAGAGACGCTCAATCCCAACTGGGGCGGCGTGATCGAGCCGAACACGTTCGGGACGCACGAGTTCATGGACTTCCTCGACCAGATCGGCGCCGAGGCGTATCTCTCGGTCAACGTCGGGTCCGGCACGCCGCAGGAAGCGGCCGAGTGGCTGGAGTACCTGACCACGGCGCAGCCGACGGCTCTGGCAAAAGAACGCGCCGCCAACGGCCATCCCGCTCCCTACAAGATCGCCTACCTCGGCATCGGCAACGAAAGCTGGGACTGCGGGGGCAACATGACGCCCGACTACTATCTGAGCCAGCTTAAGATTTACAGCCGATTCGTCAGGAACTTCAATCCGGCGCAGCAGGACAAGCAGCGGATGCTCAAGATCGCCGTCGGCCCGGGCGGCGGCGGGCCGCGGTTCGCCGAATGGACTGAAGCCGTCATGAAGGCGTATCAGAATCATCAGTGGAGTTGGGACATCGACGGCCTCTCGCTGCATTCCTACACGGTCGTGCGGTGGCCTCCGGCGTTTGCGTCCGTTGGGTTCGGCGAGAAAGAATACAGTCAGATACTCAAGTCCACATTAGAGATGGAAGGTCTGGTTAGTAAGTATTCGGCCATGATGGACAAGTACGATCCGCAAAAGAAGGTCGCTCTCGTCGTTGACGAATGGGGCGCCTGGTACGCGCCGCTGCCCGGCAGCAATCCGGGTTTCCTGGTCCAGCAGAACAGCCTGCGTGACGCTATTCTGGCCGCGCTTAATCTCAACATCTTTGCCCGTCACGCCGACCGCGTGCGCATGGCCAACATCGCGCAGATGATCAATGTGTTGCAGGCGATGATCCTGACGGACAAAGAAAAGATGGTTCTGACCCCGACTTATTACGCCTACAAAATGTACGCGCCGTTCCAGGACGCCACGTTTGTGCCGGTCACTTTCAACGCCGGCGTCTACACTCAAGGCGAAATCACGTTGCCGCGCGTGGACGCCATCGCGGCTAAGGACAGCGCCGGCAGGCTATGGGTGGAGATCACCAATGTTGATCCCAATCAACCGGTCGAGATCGAGGTAAGCCTGGCCGGCATAACGCCGAAATCGGCGGCGGGAGAAACACTAACCGCGCCCAAAGTCGATAGCGTTAACAGCTTCGAAGCGCCGAATACGGTCGTGCCGAAGCCAATCTCAGCTAAGGTTCAAGGCGGTAAGCTGGCTCTGAAACTGGAACCTAAGTCGGTGACCGTGATCTCAGTAGAGCAATGACGCGAGACTGCTATAAAAGTAAATAGGACTCCACTTTGTCCATTTCGCAATGCCGGCGCAAAGCGCCGGCATT
>DASUFM010000055.1:0-2070 GCA_036274535.1 Blastocatellia bacterium | reverse complement strand
GTGCGTCGGGAAAAATTGAGCGAATTCCTTATAACCGCCGATCGCCTGTTGTAAATTACTGGTTCCGCCTTCCAGGTAGAACGTGTCGGCGATGGCCAGCTTCGCCAGCGGCAGGTAGGCGCTGTCTGGGTAGGTCGTGATTACGATGTTGTAAGTGATTCGAGCTTCGTCAAAGCGGCCCTTCTCGGCTTTCTTCGACGCTTGAAGGTAAAGCTCGCGGTCACGTCCCTCCGGCGACGCGTTCTCGTTTTTGACCTTGTCTTTCGGCCCACATCCGACAAGGAACAGGGCGAAGGTAAAGACAGACACGAACACTACGTTGATTCTTCCAAGCTTCATATTGCACTCCCAGTAATGCACAGCTATTTTCCTGCGTCATTATTGTGGCCGGTCAGGCCGTGACACTTGCGCCGGGCCTGGCGGATCCGGCGACGCGCAGCAACTTTTTCAAGGCCTCCGCGGGATTTTCCGCGCCGAAGACGGCCGAACCCGCGACCAGAATTTCGGCGCCGGCGTCGACGACTTCCGCCGCGTTTTCCGGGCCGATACCGCCATCGATTTCGATGCGCGCCTGCGAGGATTTCATAAAAATCAGATCGCGCAGCCGCCGCAATTTATCGAGCGATGACGGAATGAACTTCTGTCCGCTGAAGCCGGGATTGACCGACATCAACAGAACGTAATCCACCTCGGCGACGACCTCTTCGATCATGGCCAGTGGCGTCGCCGGGTTGAGAACCACTCCGGCCTGGCAGCCCGCCTGCCGGATATACCTGATCGTGCGATCCAGATGATAAGTCGCTTCGGGATGAACCGAGATCATATTCGCTCCGGCGCGGGCGAACGCGCCTATGAAATTGTCCGGGTTCTCGATCATCAAGTGCGCGTCTATCGGCAGCCTGGTGGCTTTTCTCACCCATTCGACGATGAATGGGCCGACCGTCAGGTTCGGGACGAAGTGTCCATCCATTACGTCAACGTGAATGTAGGACGCGCCGGCCTGTTCGACCGTCGCTATTTGTTCGCCCAATCGCCTGAAATCAGCCGATAAGATTGATGGCGCGATCTCTGTCATAAACTAATGAACCATGAACGAAGCTTGCGTCTACTTTTGCGCATTTTGTCCGGCCGGCGCCGCGCCGAGGCTTAAACTGACGCGGACGATCTGGCCGGTTTTAACAATCGTACCGGCGGAAGGGGATTGGTCTGTGACGGTGTCCGCGGGCGCTTTGTCGTTGTAAGCCGGGCTTTTGAATTCCATTCTGAGACCGGCCTCGTCAAACTGCGCTTTGGCCGCCCGCTTCGATTTGCCTACTACATTGGGGACCGGGACGGTGCGACCACGCACAGCAAGATATGTAATCGTTCCAGCGCCAATGAAAAACGCGACCGCCAGCAACGCAAGCGTCAGCAGACTTTTCAGAGTGTCGCTCAAACCTTTTTGAGAAAGCAAACGCGTTCTCCTAATTATGTTTTTTTCCAGGACGCTATTGATTGTGGGGGGAGTGTAGCATCATTAATGTTCAGCTTTCAATCTTCTTCGTCGTGGATCGTCGTCAATTTGACGATCTCGAATGATCGAACGCCGTTCGGGGTCTGAACCTTCACTTCATCGCCTTCTTCCTTATTCAGCAAACTCTTCCCGATCGGCGAAGCCGTCGAGATCAACCCCTTTTCGTAATCGGCCTCTTCGGGAGTGACGAGACGGTAAGTAATTTCGTCGCCGCGGTTGAGGTCGCGCAGGCTCAAGGTCGAGCCGTAAGAGGCGCGGTCGCGCGGCAATTTGCTCAGGTCGATGCTCGAAAGCTTCGCCAGCTGCTGCTGCAGTTGGCGAACGCGGGCGCGCACGTAATCCTGCCGCTCGCGGGCATATTTATATTCTGAGTTCTCCGACAGGTCGCCCAGCGCCGCGGCCGTGCGGAGCGCTTTGGGCAACTCCACGGTCAACTCATATTCGAGCGTCTTCAACTCGGCGAGAATCTTATCCTTACCAGTCGGTTCCTTCTGTTCGCTCACTGCAGTCGCCTCCTTCTCAACTCACTCTGTGGTTGGTGGTTGGTGGTTGGCGCC
>DASUFM010000054.1:0-5682 GCA_036274535.1 Blastocatellia bacterium | reverse complement strand
AACAGAATCGGTCGGCGGAAACGCAAAGGGGAATAACGGGGGGGCGCGCATGAAGAAAAATACGCCGGCACTGGACGTATCGAGCTTGCCCGGATACGCCTTCGGCCCTCGCACGTTAATGTGGTGGGGAACGCTGGGCATGATTCTCACTGAAGGCGCGATCTTCGCCATGTTGATCGCGGCCTACTTCTATTTGCGCGGCCGCACACCGGATTGGCCGCCCAACGCCATGCCGCCGATGTTGCGCTGGGGCGTGGCCAACACCGTCGTGCTCCTGCTGAGCGCGCTGCCGAACATCTGGTACAAGCGAGCCGCCGAACGCGAAGACCTGAAGAAGGTTCGCATCGGCCTGGTCATCGGCGTCATATTCGCGATCGCCTTTGTCGTGATCCGGTTCTTCGAATTCGGCGCGCTCAACACTCGCTACGACACGAACGCTTACGGCTCGGTGGTCTGGACTTTGTTGGGGTTCCACACGACGCATTTGATTACGGATTTGATCGACACTGTTGTGCTGACGGCGCTGATGTTCACAGGGCCGATTGAAGGCAAACGATTCTCGGACGTCAGTGACAATGCGTTTTATTGGTACTTTGTGGTGATCGCCTGGCTGCCGATTTTTGCTGTCATCTATCTGGTTCCCCGTTGGTGGTGAGAATGAGTGAAGAGACGAATGCGTACTTCAGGCGGCGTGACGTGAAACTCCGGCTGTGGGCCGGAATTTTCGCCGGGCCGGCCGCTGTCGCGTTGAATCAGCAAATAGCGTATCTGCTGGTGACGCTGAACTGTTCTTACGGATGGAGCGCGCCGGTGACGCCGGCCATGTTGATCGGCGCGGCCCTGGCTGTGGGCGGGGTTTTCATCTCGTGGGGCAGCTGGCGGCGCATAGGTGGTGAAGGCGAGAAAGGCGGCGGCGACGCGACGTCGCGAAGCCGATTTATGGCGGTCTTCGGGCTATTGTTCAGCGGCTTTTCGGCGCTGGTGATCGTCGCGATGTGGCTGCCTGTTATTTTTTACAGGCAGTGTCAGAGGTGAACTATGCATGGGCGATTCATTTCAACCCGCGCCATCATATTCGCCCTCATCATTGCGGCGCGGGCCATGCCGGCAGGCGCCCACGAGGGCCGGCCGCCGGAGCCGCACGATTGGTGGGCCGCATGGAGTTTCGAACCGTTCGTGGTAATCGGTCTTGCGATTTCGGCGTGGCTTTACCGGCGCGGCGCGCGGCGAATGGCGAACCGCAGTTTGCGCGGCTTTGAATCGTTCGCCTTTTTCGCGGGGTGGTTGGCGTTGGTCATTGCCCTGGTCTCGCCGCTCGACGGTCTGGGCTCCGCGCTTTTTTCCGCGCATATGACGCAGCACGAAACCCTCATGCTGATTGCGGCGCCGTTGCTCGTATTGGGGAGGCCGCTCGCGCCGTTTCTGCTGGCGCTGCCGGCGCATTGGCGGCGCGAACTGACGGCGCCATGGAAGATGCGGAGGGCGCGGCTGGGATGGCGTTTCCTGGTCAGCCCGTTTATCGCCTGGCTGATTCATGCGGCGGTGTTGTGGGTTTGGCATGCGCCCGCGCTTTTCCGGGCCACGCTTGAAAGCGAGACAGTCCATGCCGCGCAGCACTTCAGTTTCTTCGCCTCCGCATTGCTCTTCTGCGAGGCGTTAATTCATGGGCGCGAGAGACGACTGGGGTACGGAGCGGCGGTGGTCTATGTCTTCACAACGGCCGTGCATACAAGCGCGCTGGGCGCGTTGCTGACTTTCTCTCCGACGCTCTGGTATTCGTCTTATCAGGGAACGACCGCAGCCTGGGGATTGACGCCCCTGGAAGATCAACAACTCGGCGGCTTGATTATGTGGGTCCCCGCCGGGGTCGTTTACCTCGCGGCGGGGCTGTCGCTGCTTGCGCTCTGGCTGCGCGAATCAGAACGCCGCGCGTTTCGAAGCGACGCGGCGTCGGGAAATGTAGGTCGGAAAGTGTCGGGATGAAGTTAAAGATCGTCGAAAAATTGATCGTCGTTTACATGTTGCTGGTCTTCATCGCGATAGTCTCGGGGTGTCGGCGAGGCTTTGAACGTGAGGCGGCGGCGATGACAGGCGGCGACCCGGCGCGCGGCAAAACGGCGATCAACCGCTACGGGTGTGCGGCATGCCACCAGATTCCCGGCGTCAGTGGCCCCCAGGGGTTGGTCGGGCCGCCGCTAGCCGGCGTCGCCAGCCGCGTTTACATCGGAGGGGCGCTGGGCAACACGCCGGCGAACATGATTCGCTGGATTCAAAACCCGCAAGCCGTCGATCAAAAAACAGCGATGCCGAATCTGGGGGTGACCGACGCGGAGGCGCGCGACGTCGCGGCATATCTGTACACATTGAAGTGACTGACCTTCGCTACGACGCGCCGGAGCAGAATATGCGGATCGATTTAATGCGACCGCTCAAGTTTGCCGTATGTAACGTCCTTCCTCCCCCCTCAGGCTTCCAGGCTCCCTGCGCCCCGGCGCCGGGGCGCGGCCAAGGCTCCCGCCGCGAATCAGCATCCACCCGATCAGGATAAAGACGACCCCTGAGCCGAGAAATGCCATGTCCCACAGAAAACGGTCGCCGTATTCGTAAACATGGTGGATGCCCAGAACCTGATGGTCGATGATTCCTTCTACAAGGTTGAACAATCCCCAGCCGAGAATGAGCGACCCGACGAAAGTTCTCGTCGAGTGCGGAACGTCGGCGCGCCCGAACGCGCGCCACAGCAGCGCCAAACCGATGACTGTCATGACCCATGTGGAGGCGTGGAACAGGCCGTCCCAGAACATATTGATCTCCGCATTGACGAGCGTGACTCGCGGCAGTATTGCGGTGAGCATATTGTGGATTTGGAGGATCTGGTGAAAGAGAATTCCGTCCACGAATCCTCCCAGGCCGATGCCCAGAAGTGTCCCCGCCGAGATTAGCGGGCCTCGATTATCGTCCATGATTCCTGTCCTGTATGTTGTCGGCATTTGTCGGTTCGGCGCCTTTTGCGTTCGGAGTCCTGCGCCCGAATCCGTAATGAAGCGCAGCGGCGAGCGAAAGGAAAATAGGGAAGGGGAGGAGAACGAAGAACAGGTTCGGCCAGAAGTCGGCGCCGAAAATCCCGTCCCTGACCTGCCTCCCGAGATCCGTATGGCAGAGAGGGCACGCGGCGGCGATTGAGGCGCACAGCAGGGAAACGCCGACTGATCCGAACACTCTGGATTTTACCGTCATTGAAATTTACCTCCTCATTCTGGCGGAGTCTTCTCTTTGATTTGATCCGCCGGCCGCCCCGCCAGCGCGGGGCGAGCCATCTTCAGAAGTATTAAGCGGATTAGCTTACAGCGGAGTCTTCGGCGCCGGCTGTACGAATGTGAACGGATCAGTCTTATGTCCCGTTCGACGCGCGGCCTTGTGGTTCGCTTGCTGGCATAGTGGTTGCTGCGCAGGGGGCCTGGGAAGGTTATTAACCAGGAGGACAGATGTATGAACGGATTGGAACTGCTGAAAGAGGATCACCGGAGGGTGCAAGGGCTTTTTGAACAAGTCAAAGCGACCGAGAACGAGAGACAGCGCATGCAATTTTATAAGAAGATCAAAGCCGAGCTGGAGACGCATATATATATTGAGGAAAAGGTCCTGTATCCGACTCTGAAGAAATACGAAGAATTCAAGGAGATGGCGATGGAAGCCGTCGAAGAGCACCTTCAGGTGAAGACTTTATGGCGCGAGATAGATCGCCTCTCGGAAGACAGCGAGCGATTCGAACCCAAGCTCATGGTGATGATGGAAAACGTCGAGCATCATATTGAGAAGGAAGAGGGCAAAATGTTCCTTGATGTCGAGATGCGTTTCTCCGAAGAGGAACTTGAAAATTTGGGACGGAGTCTCGAAGCCGCGAAAAAAGAGTTTGGGAAGACGACTCGCGCGAAGGCCGCTTCATCAAGGCGCTAGCCGCGCTTGCCGTCCGGGCGCGGGGCCGTAGAGCGATTCGGCTTGAAAATGAGCGACGTCGCCCGGCGCGACAGGCAGGATGATGGAGAAGCAGTCGTCAATTACTGAGATTCGGATAAATAGTCTTGGCGACCTGATTGATACTGTGACTCCCGGCGAACCGGACGCGAAGACGGGACGGCGTCGTGACGTCGGCATCTATCGCGGCATGAACGATCCGGACTGGCCGCTGTTGACCAGTCTGGATCAACTGGGCGGAATCAATCCTCCGCACACCAAGGCGGACGTGGAGGAGCACGTCCTGCGCAATTTCATCCGCAAACGCCTGAGGCTGCGCGCACTTCGATCTGTCCGTCACGGAGACGCGTCTCGAAACAGGGTTGACTGAAGGTTGACGGCCCGTCGAGCACGCGTCCGTCTTCGAGCCTGTAGCGCGAACCATGCCACGGACAGCGCACGCTCCCGTCAATCAAATCTCCTTCGGCCAGCGGCCCGCCCATGTGCGCGCAGGTCTCCGCAAGGGCGTAAATCTCTCCGCCACATCGCACAAGCAGCACGGGCACGCCGTCGGCCTCGGCGCGCCGCAGCTCTCCCTCTGGCAAATCTCTTTCCGGCATCACCGGCGTGAATGCGCGGGGCAGTCTTTGCGCCGCCGTGTGATTTACCCCTACCTGCTCGCCGGAGATCATGTGGCCGCCGAGATATGCCGACGCCATCGATACGGCGTAACCGGCGTATGCCAGGTTGCGCCCGGCCCGATGACGCGCCCGCCGTCGCAGCCAGAGCGAAGCCCCATAGAGCGCCGTCGCGCCCACATTAAGCAGCCCGTGCATCATGCCGATGCGCCGCGCCCGCCCGTTCGTGTCGCTCCAATCGGTCAATCCGGCCACCGCCGCCGCCGCAGCTCCGGCCAGACCTACCGCCACCGCCGTTTCGGCGGCGCGGGAGCATTCCCTGCGTCCATTGTTCTCTGTCATCACGTCGAAAACGAGCGCGACAGTCCACGCGCCGATCGGAACGTCGGTGAGCGCCGGATGAAGCGGATGTCCGAGCCACACGCCGTGCAGTAAGTTCTTGAGCTTTTGCCCGGCCATGCCTCCCGCTCTGAAAGTGTTGGTGACCAGCGGCTGTACGGCGCCGGCGGTCCTTTCCAGCCAGTCCTGGCGATCGATCGAGGCGATCGCGGATTCCATCATCATATTTTTTCTCCTCTCCGATTTAGCTGACTTTGTCCTTTTTGTGGCGCCGCCCGCCATCGCCATCGCCACAAAAAGGACAAAGTCGAAATAATCAGAGTCATGCAAAATGATTAATCGAGGTACAAGGATGAAGCGGCAATACCCGTGCCGTCACTGCGTCAGCGCTGCCCGTTTGCCAGGGATCGTCGATTTACAGGTCAGGAGCCGCAAGTCTAATCGCATTTGGGACGCGTATCAGGCTCGTGTCCGAAGCCACTTTCTGACGGTTAGGAAGGCCCCGACAGCAGCTACTACGATCAGGATGTAAACCACGTACTCGACATAGTCTGACCTCAAGTATTGGAGTAACCGGCGGCCGAAATAGAGCGCCAGCAGTGATTCGGCGGTGAATCGGACCATCCGCCCCGCAAACACAGCCATCAGAATGCCCCGGCGCGCCATTTGTAAGGCGGAAGCCGCAGCGATCGCCGCGGTGAACGGGAAAGGCGGGGGCAGGAGGGCGGCGAAAAACACCGCCCAGACGCCG
>DASUFM010000053.1:0-8991 GCA_036274535.1 Blastocatellia bacterium | reverse complement strand
AAGATCGAAAAGATGGGCGGTCCCGACCTGTTCGAGCGCGTCTTCAGCTTTGCCGGCGATTGGTTGCAGCGGGGGCTTTTCAAAATTGTCGATGTCACGGCCTCGATGCTTGACCTGCTTCTGATCCCGTTCTTCGTCTATTACCTGCTCGCAGATTACCGCGCGATGCGCGCGCGCCTGGATCTGCTCATACCGCCGCGCCATCGCGCGGTGGCCGCCACTCTGATCGGCCGGTTCAATTTCGTGATTTCATCATACGTGCGAAACCAACTGGTAATCGCCCTGGTGATGGGAGTCCTCTATTCGATCGGGTTCGCGGCCGCGCGCGTGCCGCTGGCCCTTTCCATAGGCATGCTCTCCGGCCTGCTCAACTTCATTCCTTACCTGGGCACTCTGACCGGACTGACTCTTTCGCTTTCCTTTGTGGCTTTGGACAACGGAGGAGTAGCCCGCATTCTGGCCGTCATCGCAGTTTTCATCGTTGTTCAGAGCGTAGAAGGATACTATTTGACCCCAAAACTCCTCGGCGGAAGCCTGGACCTTCATCCTATGTGGGTACTGATCGGATTAATGATTGGCGGCAGTCTTTTCGGCATCCTGGGAATTATCCTCGCCGTGCCGGTCATTGCCATCGCCAAAGTGGCTCTCGACTTCCTTGATGAAATCTACCAGCAATCCGACTTTTATCGTGGCTCCGGCCTGGAATTGCTCGCTGAACAATCTCTTTCTGATCGCCCACGCCGCACAATCATTACCACCGGCGAACTTAAATCCAGGATTAAAGATTCCGATAAATGAGTCCTATAGATCCTTTAATACTTACAGGCCCTATAGGGCCTATATATATAAAGTTTGACAATGATGCACTCAACTCTTATACTGCCCATGCATTTAATGCATTGCTATTATCCTAATATTGCAAGTTCAGATTACGAGCGTAGATTACGAGTTTGTTGGATTAACTCTAAGTCGCGGGAGGAAGAATGAGTAAAGTTATAGGAATTGATTTGGGAACCACCAACTCAGTGGTGGCGATTATGGAAGGTAGCGAGCCGGTCGTCATCACGAATTCCGAGGGTGGGCGCACGACGCCCTCGGTCGTGGGATTCACCAAAGACGGCAACCGTTTGGTTGGTCAGGTGGCGAAGCGTCAGGCGGTGACCAACCCGGAAAACACGGTCTACTCGATAAAACGTTTCATGGGCCGCCGATTCAGCGAGGTCAGCGATGAGATCAAGCAGGTTCCTTACAAGGTCTCTCAAGCTTCTAACGGCGACGTGCGGGTAGTTGCCGGATCGAAGGAATATTCTCCGCCCGAAGTATCCGCCATGATCCTGCAAAAGCTGAAGCAGTCAGCCGAGGATTATCTGGGTCAGAAGGTCACGCAGGCGGTTATTACTGTCCCGGCCTACTTCAATGACGCGCAGCGCCAGGCCACCAAGGACGCGGGCAAGATCGCCGGTTTGGAAGTGTTGCGCATAGTCAACGAGCCGACGGCGGCGGCCCTGGCGTACGGTTTGGACAAGAAGAAGGATGAGACCATTGCGGTTTTCGACTTCGGGGGCGGGACTTTCGACATCTCGATCCTGGAGGTCGGCGAGGGCGTGGTCGAAGTGAAATCCACCAACGGCGACACGCACCTGGGCGGAGACGACATTGACGAGCGGCTGATCCAGTGGATCATTGATGAATTCAAGAAAGATCAGGGCATCGACCTGTCAAAAGACAAGATGGCGTTGCAGCGCCTAAAGGAGGCGGCCGAGAAAGCCAAGATCGAACTCTCCTCGACTATGGAGACGGAAATCAACCTGCCGTTCATCACCGCCGACCAGTCGGGGCCGAAGCACCTGGTGATGAAGTTGACGCGCGCCAAATTCGAGTCTCTGGTTGACGACATTTTGCAGCGCACGTTGGAGCCTTGCCGCCTGGCGCTGAAAGACGCCGGACTGCAGGCCGGCCAGATTGACGAGGTCGTGCTGGTGGGCGGTTCGACGCGCATCCCGAAGATTCAGGAGATGGTCAAAACCTTCTTCGGGAAAGACCCTCACAAGGGAGTCAATCCGGACGAGGTTGTGGCGATCGGCGCAGGGGTGCAGGCGGGCGTGCTTTCGGGCGAGGTGAAAGACCTGCTGCTGCTCGACGTGACGCCGCTCAGCCTGGGGATCGAGACGCTGGGAGGCGTTTTCACCAAGCTGATCGAGCGCAACACGACTATCCCGACCCGCAAGTCCGAGATATTCTCGACGGCGACCGACAACCAGACGTCGGTGGAAGTCCATGTCCTGCAGGGAGAGCGCCAGATGGCCGGCGATAATCGCACGCTCGGCAAATTCCATCTGGTGGGTATCCCGCCGGCTCCGCGCGGAATGCCGCAGATCGAAGTCACGTTCGACATTGACGCCAACGGAATCGTCAACGTTCAGGCGCGCGACCTCGGAACGGGCCGCGAGCAGAAGATCACAATCACTGCGTCTTCAGGTCTGGCGAAAGAGGAGATCGACCGGATGATGCGCGACGCCGAAACGCACTCCGAGGATGACAAGCGCAAGCGCGAGGCGATTGAAACCAAGAACCGGCTCGATACGCTCATCTACCAGACTGAAAAGACAATCACGGATAATCGAGAGAAAATTCCGGTCGGCCTGATTTCGGAAGTCGAATCCGCAATCGCGGAGGCGAAGAAAGTGGTTGAGGCGAACAATAGTGACCAGTTCCAGGCGCAACTCGACAGCCTCACTCGCGTTTCGCATAAGATCGCCGAGGCTCTCTACCAACAGCAATCCAGCGGCGGCGCCGCGTCAGACGCGGCCGGCGCGGGGGCGCAACAGCCCGGCGGCCAATCGGGTAAAACCGGCGACGACGTGATCGATGCCGAATATATAGACGTCGACGAGAATAAGTGATGAAAAACTATCGTCTCTTAAGCGACCTCGCGGCGCTCGAGCAACAATTGACACAACTGGTCAAGAGTTCGAGCGGGTTCAGCGTTGAGCAGCCGGCGGGCGCCTGGTCGCCGCCTGTGGATATATATGAAACTTCGTCGAGTTTCGTGCTGACCGCCGAAGTCCCCGGAATGTCGCTCGCCGAGCTTGACGTCAAGGTCGTGGATGACACGCTGATTCTGCGAGGCGCCAGGCGGTGGGGACGGGACGCGCAGGGCGAAAATTTTCACCGGCTGGAGAGCGCTTACGGCAAATTCGAACGGGCGTTCAAGCTCTCCCATGAGATCGACGCCAGTCGAATTACGGCCGAGCTGAGGCGAGGCCTGTTGAAAGTCGTCCTGCCAAAACGCCCCGGCAGGCGGATTGAGATCGCCACGGAGTGAAGTAGTAGAAGGGGAGACAAGGAGACAAGAGGTTCGGATTTCTTTGCCTCCTTATTTCTCCTTCTCCCTTTCTCCCCCTCTCCTTGTCTCCTTGTCTCTGATATGGCTCAACGCGAAGATTACTACAAAACGCTGGGCGTCAAGCGCACTGCGACTCAGGACGAGATTCGCAAGGCGTACCGCCGTCTTGCGCGCAAATACCATCCCGATCTCAATCCCGGTGACAAATCCTCGGAGGAGAAGTTCAAACAGCTCTCCGAAGCTTACGACGTATTGTCCGACTCCAAGAAGCGAGAAGTGTACGACAAGTACGGCGCGTACAATGACAACATCCGTGATTCGGCGCGCGGGCCGGCCGGCCCGGGGTTCGATTTTGACTGGAGCGTATTTTCGGGCGGGGCGGGCGCAGGCTCATCCGATGCGGGCGCTGGCGCGGGCGGCTCCAGTTTCCGTGACATCTTCAGCGAGTTGTTTGGCGGCGCGAAGGGCTCCGGGACGCAGTCTCAAGCGCGCCGCGGCGCGGACATAGAAGTTCCGCTGGCGATCAGCTTCGAGGAGGCCATAAACGGCCTGACGACCAACATCAACGTGCGGCGAAGCGAAACCTGCGCGCGCTGCCAGGGATCCGGCGCCGCAGGGACGGGGTTTGTTTCGTGCCCGACCTGTAATGGAACCGGTAAGATATCTAAAGGCGCAGGTTTTTTGCGCCTCGATCAGAACTGTTCCGACTGTAACGGAACCGGAAAACGTCTCCCGCCCTGCCCGATTTGTCATGGGCGTGGCGTGGTGCCGAAATACGAGACTGTCAGGGTGCGCATCCCCGCCGGGGTCGACACCGGCTCCCGCGTCATTGTTCGTAACAAGGGCGAGGCCGGCCCGAAGAACGCCTCCCCAGGCGACCTTTACATCATCACCAACGTCGCGCCGCACCGCATATTCACCCGCAAGGGCGACAACATTTATTGCGTCGTTCCCATTACGCTGCCCGAGGCGGCCCTGGGCGCGAAAATTGAAGTGCCGACGGTCAGCGGCAAGGCGCAGTTGCGCATTCCGCCGGGAACGCAATCCGGACAGGTTTTCCGGCTGCGCGAAAAAGGCGCTCCGAGCCGGCGCGGCGACACTCGCGGAGATCAATACGTCGAAGTCAAAGTGGTTTTGCCTCAGATTATCGATGAAGATTCGAAGAATCTGTTGCGCGAATTCGCGAAGCGAAATCCCGAAAATCCGCGCGTGGAGATGGGGCTTGAATAAGAGACTGTTATGAGCTTGAAAGACATCGGGCGCAAGCGTAAAACCAAAGGCTACACGATCAGCGCGGTGGCCGACCATTACGGAGTGCATCAGCAGACGCTGCGGCTATACGAACGCGAGGGCCTGCTCAAACCTTCGCGCTCCGAAGGCAATGTGCGCCTTTACACCGACGAAGACGTCGAACGCCTGGAAGTGATTCTGAATCTGACGCGCGACCTGGGCGTGAATCTGGCCGGAGTCGAGATCATCCTCAACATGCGCGAGAAGATGGATCAGATGCAGCGCGAATTCAATCGCTTCTTCGAGATGTTGCGCGATTACATGTCGCAGAACGCCCCGCTTAAAGACGATCCGCAGGCCTACCAGGCCCTCGTCCCGACCCGCCGCACTGTAATCGTCCGCTCCACAGTCAAACGCGGCGCCAAGAACGAAGAGCGAGGATAGAGGATCGAGGATGGAAGATGGATCATTCGCTTCTTCTATCTTCCGTCTTCCATCCTCGATCCTCTATCCTCAATTCCCGATAGCGGTTTGTACAGAATGAAAATCGGGTCCTCGTTGATCCAGACGGCCTTTAGCCATTCGGGCGCTTTTTCAGGCTTGCCGAGCGCGGAAAGCTCCTTGCGTTCTTTCAATTCGCGCTTGCCGACCGCGATGTAATCGACGCGGTTGGCTTCGATCCATGCGCGAAATTCGTCCAGTGATTTTACCTGTGGGAAGAATACCCATTCGTTGTGAGAGATGTAGGGCAGGTGCGGTTTGCGGGCGACGATCCGTTTGCCGCTCATCGCGCCTGTCGCCGACAGATAATCGCGGGCGGCGATGACCTCTACAGGCTGGCTTTCCAGAAATCGCGCCACATCCGCGCGGGATTCCGCCAGCGAAAACGCCGCCATCGCCGCGACCATTGCGACTGGAATCAACGCGAAAGCGCGATTTTTCAACCATTCAGGAGACCGGCCCAGAGACCGCGCCGCTTCCAGCAACGCCATCGCGGCGAAGGCGGCGAAGCCGGAGTAGAGCGCCATCACGAAAAAGTAATATCGCGTCTCCCAATGATTGAGCGCCATCAACAGCAAATAGATCGCCCCCGCGACCAACAGCAGTGACACGTTTTTCGACCTTCGCCGGGCGCCGGCCAGCAAAACGCCGAGCCAGGCCATCCATGCCACCCACTGATTGACCAGTGTCTCTTTGAACGTGTTACGCAGGTTTTCGTAAAAGCTCGCCGGATAGCGCGCCATCAGCCGCCCGGGATCATAACCAATCACATCGCCGAAGGAGTGAAACCGCTCGGCCAGCGCGCGCGTGGCGTCCTGATTAGTCTTGTTGGCGACCAGTTCGGGATAGAATTCCGTCGCCAGGTTCAAGTAGTTGGCGTTGTATAGCGGCGAGCCATGGCGCCGGTAATTTGCGATCAGCCAGGGCGACGACACCACGATGAAGAAGGCGATGAAGATCGCCGAGAGCGCCAGACGCTCGCGCCATCTACGTTTGAAAAAACCGAGCAGCGTGATTGCGATCAGGAGCGCGACGGCGATGAACAATCCGTTGTAACGAGTGAGATAGACCGCGCCGGCGATCGCTCCGCCGAGCGCCGCGCGCCGTCGAGGCGCGATCCGGTCATTAGTGAATACGACCAGGGCCGCCAGACATAACATCAAAAAGAATACGTCGGTCGCCGCGTTGATCGAAAACTGAGGGAACTCCCCGCTCACGATCGCGAGGATCTGCGCGCCGACGCCTGCCCAATAGCCGAACAACCGCGCGAACAGAACAAAGACCAGCAGCCCGCACAAAACCGCGCAGACGACCGAGATCCATTTCCCCGCCGTGAATAGGTCTCCGCTCGTTCCCGTGAGTTTTGCGACCACGGCGAGCGTCGCCGGATAGCCCGGACCCTGATAAGGGTTTTGCGGGAATTGTCCGGCCGCAAGCCGTTCGGCGTCGGGCGCGTAGTAGTGATAGAAATCTGTCTCGGTAGCGTAATTACCGAAGGGATGCTGGTGGGCTACGTAGACGAGAGCCAGAAAATGAACCAGGCAGATCAGCGCCGGAAGAATTAATTGCGGATTCTTCCATTGCGGATTGCGGATTGCGGATTGCGGATTTTGTCCTGCCGGTTGTTGACTTGTCATCTCAAATTCCGAATATGAAATCCTCAATATTAAAATCCCGATCTACTTGCTATTCGTCCAAAAATCCGCAATCCGCAATCCGCAATCACTACAGGTTATGTTTTTTCATCTCATCGAGTATGTATTCCGACGAGCGCCAGGCGAGCGCCATGATCGTCAGGGTCGGGTTCTTATGCGTGCCCGATGCGAAGGCGGCGGCGTCCATCACGAAGAGGTTCTTCACGTCCCAGCTCTGGTTGAACTGGTTGAGCACTGAGGTTTTCGGATCCGCGCCCATGTGCGCCGTCCCCATCTCGTGAATGGAATGGCCCGGATCATTCGGTTTGTCCGGCAGGCGAATGTCAACGGCCTTCGCCGCCGCGAATATCTCTTCGTAAGTGCGCCGCATGTATTTGTACATGTTGATGTCGTTCGATTCCAAAGGATGATGGATCTTCAGAACCGGGATTCCCCATTTGTCCTTTATCGAAGGGTCGAGTTCGACGAATTTGTTCGGACTCGGCAGCATCTCGCCATGCGAAGCCAGCACGACGCGCGCGCCAGTCCATTTGCGCACTTCTTTTTTATAATCGCTGCCGAAGCCGCGGATGTTCTTCGCGTTCTTGTCAGGGCGCATTCTGATGCGCGAAGAAGGCTCGATCTGAAACCCGCGCAGGAAATCGCGTTTCTCGTCCGGGCGGAAATAACCGAACCAGGGAATGACGATGTGAGAACCGCCGATGCCGTCGCCGGCTTCACGGTCTATGAAAAACAGTTCCGGGAAATACGCCTGCGCGCCGTAATCCAGATGCTCGATGAAGTTTTTACCGATCATCCCGCTGGAGTTGGCGATGTTCGACAGCAGCAGCAGTCGGGTGCTTTCGAGCGCGCCGCAAGCCACGACAACCGCGCGGCGCGCCCTGATCTCACGCTCTTTTCCGGTCGCCTTGTCAATGAAGCTGACGCCCGAAGCCAGTCCCTTCGCGTTGGTGTTGATCTTGTGCGCCATCGCGTTGGGGATCAGCGTGAAGGTTTTGGGATATTTCTTCATCAGCGGCGCGATCTGACGGTCCTGAGAGTTGTAGAACGAGCGCGTATCGCAGCCGTTCTCGCAGCCGCTGCAATAATGGCATTGAGGATATCCGTTGTGAGCCTGGGTCAGCATGGCGCGGCGCACGCGAATGGCGCGCAGCCCGGCCTTTTCAGCCGCTTTCTTAATGGCCACGTCGGAACATTTGAAGGCCACCGGCGGCAGGAAATTGTCGCCGTCCGGGAGGTCCGGATGGTTTTCCTTCGCGCCGCAGACGCCCATGAAGGCTTCGGCCTTGTCGTAATAAGGCGCGAGGTCTTTGTATTCGAGCGGCCAGTCAAGCCCCTGCCCGTCGATCGAGCGCATCTTGAAGTCGTTCTCGTTGAAGCGATTCGCGAAACGCCCCCAAAACATCGTGCGCCCGCCGACATTGCGCGCGCGGAACCAGTTGTAAGGCAGTTTTTCCGGAGTCGTGTAAGGTTCGTCCTTCGTATTGCCTTCGAGCTTGAATTTCTTAGTGATGTCATCCGGAGTGATGAGCGGAGTTTTAAAACCATGATAGGGGTCGTCGAACGGCCATGGGTCGTGGTAAATAAAATCTTCATCGTTCATGGGCCTGCGCAACGGCCCGGCGTCGAGCATTGCGACCCTCAACCCGGCCTGAACCAGTGTCCATGCCGCCGTGCCTCCGGCGGCGCCCGATCCGATAATCACAACGTCGTAAACCGGAGGGCTGGCGCTTCTTCGCTTCTGACTCCACATAAAGACAATCCTTTCTTTCGCCCGAAGATCGTCGTTGGGGCGACCAATTCCGAAAATGATTTAGCGGATGAATTCAGGGGTGCTTAAGGCAGCTATTGTATAATGCGGCGGCCATAAACGCACGTTGTATGGAATCCGCGCAAAAAGAAGGAGAATTAAACATGGACGGAAGGAACCACGGATTAAACGGATGCGACGGTCGAGGCGGATCCGTAACAATTCGTCGCATCCGTTTAATCCGTGGTTTCTTCTGATTCAATCATGCTTTTTTTCTATCCGGTAAAGATGGGTCCTGGTTCGCAGGTAAAAGGCCTTGCCCGCGATTGCGGGTGAGGCCAGAAAGCCTTCGTCGAGTTGGTTTTCAGCCAGCGCTTCGAATGTCCTTCCCGGACGTATCACGGTCGTTTTGCCTTCTTCGCTGAAGAGCCAGATTTTTCCGTCGGCGTAAACCGGCGATGCGGAGTATTCGCCTCCGATCCGTTTCTGCCAGACCAGCTCTCCCGTTT
>DASUFM010000052.1:0-3683 GCA_036274535.1 Blastocatellia bacterium | reverse complement strand
GTTGTGCTCGCCACAGAACAGGTTGGGCGTGGGAAGGCCAAGCTCGGTCAAGCGTGAGCCATCGGTGCCGCCGCGTATGACGTGATCGTAGGGTTTGAGTCCCGCCGCCGCGAAGGCCTCGCGCGCCAGCTCAACCGGGCGCATGTCTTTGCGCAACCAGTAAGCCATGTTGCGATATTGTTTGCGGATCTTGCAACGAACACGTGCCCGCGGCTCGGCCGCTTGTAACCCACGGCAAAGACCACGCACGATCTCGCGCTTCGCAGCCAGCCCGTTCAGTTCGAAATCGCGCAGGATGAATTTCACTGTGGCACGCTCAGTCCGGCCCTCGATACCGGTCGGGTGAATGAATCCCTCGCGTCCTTCGGTTGTCTCCGGCGCACAGCGTTCGCGCGGCAACGCGGCCAGAAGTTTGCCGGCGAGATAGGCCGCGTTCACCATCCCTTTTGCTCTCGCTTCCATCGGATGAGTGGTGACGCCATCAATGATAACCTCAGCGGCATCGCCGGAAAATGTTTCCCATGAAATCTCGCCCGGCGCGCCGCCGTCCAAGGTGTAGCCCACATCCGCTCCGAGGCTCCGCAAATCCAGTTTGTCCACGCCGCGCCCGATTTCTTCATCGGGAGTGAAACAGACCCGGATGAGGCCGTGTTTGCGCTTCGTTTCCCGAAGCAACGCCTCGACCAGAGTCATCACGACCGCCACACCTGATTTGTCGTCTGAACCGAGCAACGTAGTGCCGCTGGCCGTAACGATGTCTTTGCCAATGGCCGACCGAAGCTCCGGCGACGTCGCCGGATCCAGAGTTAATCCAGGATTATCCGGGAACTTGATCTCTCTGCCGTCGTACTTGCGATGAACCACGGGTTTAACATTTTTGCCCGAGCAATCTGGCGCCGTATCCACGTGGGCGAAGAAGGCCACCGTTGGCACCCGGGCTTTCCGCGTATTCGCAGGTATGCTGGCCATGACGTAGCCATCCTTTGTCATTTGCACGTCGGCCGCTCCCAGTTCACTTAGCTCCTGCTTGAGCATTTCCAGCAACACCAATTGACCGGGTGTGCTCGGAAAGGTGTTACTGGTCTCGTCCGACTGAGTATCGACACGGACGTAGCGCAGAAATCGCGATAAGAGATCGTCAGGCATACTCGCACTTTGCACGCCGGCCATGAACGCTCAAGTCCATGGCAACGAATGCACGAGCATAAATTGTAGGGCGTCTGTGCCAGACACCATGTGATGCAGACGGCGTCTCACAGAGACGCCCTACAGGTGTGATTGATCCCGCATTTCCGGGAAAATGGGAACGAAGAGGGAGCGAAACTTATGAGCTGCAAAAGCGGCGACGTGTCGCCGCACTTCAAAGCGCGCTGTGCCTGCGAAATCAATTCGGTGACCTGGTTACCGTTTTGTTCCCGGGTACCCAGGCTGTGAAGATTTGCTATAGTTCTTGATACCTCGTGTTGGCCTGAAAAAAATGAAAAAGGGCAGATCGATATCTCTCGTTAGGCGAACGGAATTCGTACCGCCGGTTGGAGGATGTGGTGGGCTGCAAATGGTCCTCGGCGGTTTTGGCGGCAATTGACCGCGGCGTGCAGCGCCCTGGTCAACTCGAGCGATTCATACCGGGGATTTCGACGAAGGTCTTGAACGAGCGGCTGCGGAAGTTGCTGGACTACCAACTCATCAGCCGAACCGAATTCCGCGATCGAATTCTCCGGGTGGAATATGAACTGACCGCAACCGGCAGAAAGCTCGCGCAAATCATCAGGCAAATCCGCGACCTCGACGAGGAACACGGGGTGAGCCGTAGACGGATTGCAAATCGTGTTGATACACGCACCACACGCGACTAATCACTGTCGGCGCTGGGAATATTCTTCATCTGTTCCAATGCCTTGTCTTTCGTCTCGCCGACGGTGAACCACACAAACGGGAACGAAATCGCCGCGGCTATCGCGTAAAAAGCGTACGCGCCAGTCAGGCCGATCGCCTTGAGCAGCGGCAAAAAACTGACCGTAACGGTGAAATTGGCCACCCAATTGGTCGCGCCCGATATGGCGAGAGCAGCGCCGCGAATTTCGTTGGGGAACATTTCGCCTAACAACACCCACATCACCGGGCCCCAGGAGACGGCGAATGCGACGATGTACAAATTCGCGGCGATGAGCCCGAACACCGCGGCGCCGTGGCTTAGCATTGGCTTGCCGTCGGGACCTGAACCAGCGAAAGCAAACACGGCTGCCATCGCGCCGAGCGTTAGCGTCATCCCCGCTGATCCGACGAGCAGCAGCGGTTTGCGGCCGACACGGTCGATCAGCATGATGGCCGGGATGGTAGCGAGGATGTTCACCAGGCCGGTGAGCACATTGATCCGCAGTGCCCATTGTTCGGTCGCGCCAGCTGCTTTCCACAAAATTTCGCCGAAATAGAAAATGATATTGATGCCGACGAATTGCTGGAAAACAGCCAGGCCCATTCCCACCCACAGCACCGGAGCGATGCGTCTTGTGCCGGGGACAATAAGATCCGACAGCCGGGGACGGCGTTCGGCCTGAAGGCTTCGCTCGACCTGCCGCACGAGTCGATCGGCATCGAGCCCGATTCGCGCGAAGACTTTCCGCGCCTGTTCGTGTTTGCGCACGAAAACCAGATAACGCGGCGATTCGGGAATGATCGTGCTGCCTAACAAGAATGCAATCGCAGGCAATACTTCCATCCAAAACATCCAACGCCATGTGAGTGCTCCAAACCAAAAGGTCTCGCTCGCGCCGCCAGCAACTTTGGCGATAACCGCATTGCTAAGAAATGCGCTAAACAGCCCGACCACAATGGCCAGTTGTTGGAGCGAAGCCAGGCGGCCTCGGATATGCGGCGGAGCGACTTCGGCGATGTACATCGGCGTTAACACGCTGGCGCCACCGATTGCCACACCTGCTGTGATCCGGGCCGCGATGAATACCGCGCCCGAGTTCGCGGCGCCCGTCGCGACCGCGGTCATCAAAAACAAGATTGCGTTCAGAAGCATGGTCGGGCGGCGCCCGATGGAATCAGCCAACCTGCCCGCGCCGAAGGCGCCAACCGCGCAGCCTAACAAGACTGATGCGACGGCAAAGCCGGTTCCCGCCGCGTCAGTGCCGAACGCTTTTGCCAGGGCATCAACGGTTCCGTTGATGACGCCGCTATCGAAGCCGAAGAGGAAGCCTCCGATCGCAGCCACGCAGCATAGAGCGATCACATACCCGGACCTGCCTGGCGCAGCGTGGATGCTCGTTAGGTCAGCCCGGGTTTTTTGTGAGGCCTCGTCCAAACCAGATGGCGCAGTTGTTCTTCAGTAAGAAATCAACTCCAACTTGAGGCAAGGCCGCTCGCCTGACGAGCTTATGTTTTAGTAACCGACGCGTCCGCGCCTCCGCCAATGCCGAAGCGTCAGGTAACCGCCAATCATTCCGCCAAGATGCGCAAAATGCGCGACGCCCTGGCTGGTTCCGAAAACGCCGCTAAATAATTCCAGAAGGGCGTACAGGATGACGAACACGATGGCAGGCATCGGAATCGGCGGAATTAACAGGATGATGGTCCTCCGTGGAAAAAGAAGACCGAACGCCAGCAAAATTCCGAAGATTGCGCCGGACGCGCCGACTGTCGGATAGACACCGGTCGGTGTCATCATTGAGACGACC
>DASUFM010000051.1:0-6078 GCA_036274535.1 Blastocatellia bacterium | reverse complement strand
GGAAGTTACGGACCGTCACGTCGCTTGTGGCGTCAATCGTCGCCGACCCTCTGACCGCTTCCACTTCGACCGCGCCGTTCTCCGATTTGATCGATAAACCGCCGTTGATTCGATTTACTATGATGCGATCCGATGAGGCGGTGACCTTGAAATTTCCGGAGACCTCGTCGGCCTCGATCCGCGAGCGTTCGGCTTTGATCTCAACGGCGCCTTCAATCTCCTGCAGTTTGATGCGACTGCTGCGGGCCTGCTGGATATCTATTACAGGCGCTGGAGTCGAGGCGTTTTTGCCGACCTCGCTGATTTCGATCTGCGCGTCCATGGCTCTTAATTGCAGTGGGCCGGAAGAATTTTCCAGGCTGACATTGCCGCCTTTGGCGTCGAGTGTGACGGGACCGTTGATCGCCCTCAAATTAACCGCCTGGCGAGTATTGGTCAGTGATACAGGGCCCTGAATCTCACTGAGATCGACGGCGCCCCGCGGATTTTCGACCGTCACGCCGCCGAGATTACGGCTGATTTCGGCGCGTTCACAACCGCGTATGACCTGAACGCCCTGCAAGCCGTTGAGCTTCACAACGCCCAGCGCATTGTTGATTTCGACGCCCGCCTGCTGGTTTTGCGGCAACGTGACGATGATGGAAACGTCGAAATCCTGCTCGACTTCCGTGGCGATGACATTTAACTGATAACCCACGCCATTGGGCGCGATTTGCAGGTTGATGTTCCTGGCGATTTTGCGCGCTTCCTCGACGCTCCCGGCGCGGAGGCGCCTGATCAATCGCGCGGTGGCCTGTGGCTGTGGGGCCGAATTGATTTCGATGTCGCCTTTCGCATTATTGATGAAGATTCGCGCATTTGGCGCGAGCGCGAAGCTTTGCGGGCTTTCGTCTTCAATGGAAATCTGATCGCCGAAGACGTAATCGCCGACGCCCAGACCGCCAAGCCGCAGGTTGAGATTTAATCCGTTCCCCTGGTTTTTTTCGGCGATACTCGCGGCCAATCCCGCGCCGGCGATAATGAACATAACCACGATCGCGCCCGGGGAGAATGCGTTCGGACGGAGCCCGTCTTCATACCGATGAGTATATTGCTTCAACAGCCGGCCCGCGATGAACGCCAGCAGGATCCAGAACCAGTATTTTCCCGGAATCAGGCCATAATTGTGGCCGAGCAGGTTGGCCGAGAGCAAAATCCCGCCGAGCGCTGTGATCATCATCCCGCCCACGGGAGATCGCGGATGGCGGTCAATCAAATAACCCGCGACACGCACCAAACCGGCCAGGATCAGGGCGACAGGCCAGAGTCGTAACAGCCACCGAACCGCGAAAGCCTGCTCCGGCGCCACGAAAAACAGCGCGCCAATGACGATCAGGCCAATCCCGAGCAGCAATGTCGCAATGCGTTTAGACATCTTGATAAATAGCCCCGCAAACAGAGAGACAAGGGGACAAGGAGAAAGGGGGACAAGGTAAGGAATGGAAGATTCTCCCTGTCTCCTCTTCTCCTTGTCCCCTTGTCTCTCTGTCTCCCTTCCGGTCTCTTTACATTTTAAGAATCAACGCGGCGCGCTACCGTTCGCGTAACTGATTGCCCGCCAAATCTCGCGCGCCGGAGTCCAGGCCCGACATGATAGCGGATGGCGGCGTGGCGCGGTAGGCGGTCTCAGCCTGCGGCGCCTGTCCGCCGCGGTAATAGCCCCAGACCAGATAGGCGCCCGTTATGATCAGCAGGGCAGGCCATATGCGTTGGATTAGAGTGGGAATCCAGAAATTCAGCATGGCGAGCGCGCCGACGCCGATCAGCAATATTCCGAACAGGTTCATGCGTTGTTGCAGGAAGGCCTTCAGACTTTCGTCCTGTTCGCTGATGTCTTCGCCTCTTCGCAAACGATGCGCCGATTGAAAAGCGTCGTAGATCGAATAGATATAGAAACCGGCGCCTCCGAGGCCGAAGATTATTCCGAGCGGCGCGCCGAAGATGTCTGCGAGCACCCACAAGCCGGCGACGGCCAGGAAATGCGTCAGCGCCTTGATATTCTGCCCGTTGTAGGCAGCTCCGACGCCAGGGAGGAGACCGAGCAGCAGCGCGATCAATGGTTTTTTCTCTTCCGAGCGTCCGATTTGACGCCCAAATTGATTAAAGACCCTGACTCCGGCGTTCCGTCGCAACGTTTCGATTCCGGCTACGATGCAATCCTGGCAGCAGGGAAATCCCTTGATGCGATGGTCGCAGGCGGGGCAGATCGCGCGTTCGCAGGCGCTGCACCGCGCGCTCGCCGCGTTAGTTGGATGGAAGACACAGTTCATCTCAGTGTTTACCTCTCGCTCCGATTCGGGCCCTTACGATGTTGTTCCCGATTCCCGGAACCGGCCCCGGATTTGGCGCCGGATTTGTTCGGATCGGGAGCCTGATCGGAACTCGGCGACGATTGAGGGCGAGGGGCGGATGTCCCACGCCCTGAGGAGTCCTTCGCGCCGCCGGGCATGCCGGGCGCCGCGCCGCTGAACAGAAGCGAGTTAACTCCGTAAGAAACTCGCTGAAAACTCGAACGCGCAATGGCGCCGGCGCCGTTGATCTTCTGCTGACCCTGATTGACCAGATTCTCGACCGTCTGTTCCGCGGTCGTGGTCATATTACCTACGCTGCCGAAACGCGAGATGACCAGCAGGCTGATCAGCGCGATGATCATCGCCGCGACCGCCATCTGCGGCGGCATCAGTCTCTGCGCGAAATTGACGACGGACGAATGCGCGCGCGCGATCCATCTCGAAGACTCTCTTCCAATCGTGGCCTCGACGATCCGGTCGTGCAATGAGCCGGGGACCTCGACCTCGGCCTCTTTGGCTTCCTGAAGCATGACGATCGCGTCTTCGATGCCGTTGAGCAGCCGGCGGCACTTGTGGCAGTTTTCAAAATGAGACTGGAATGTCTGGAAGGTGGGGGCGAGGATGACCCCGTCGAAATAGCGTTCGAGCAGTCTGTCGAATTCGCCGCAACTCAGCATCTCGCCGGTGGTCATGTGGGCGATGATGCGGTCCGGCAAGCCTTCCGGTCCGGCGTCGCACTGCCTGAGCGAGCCGAGGGCCTGCACCGCGCCGCGAACGTCGTTGTAAAGCTCGCGGCATTCGCCGCAGATCAGCCGGTGCGCGGCGCACTCGGCGCGGGCGCGCGGATCGAGCGCGCCGTCCAGATAATCAGAGAGTGAATCTTGAAACTTTACGCAATTCATTATTCCGGTAGCCTTATCACAGCATTACATCGTCTCGACGACCTTCATCCGTCGCAAAATTTTCGCCAACTCGATTCGCCCACGGTTGATGCGCGATTTGACCGTGCCGATGGGTATGTCGAGTATGTCGACGATTTCCTGATAAGTCAGTTCCTCGATGTCGCGCAGAATGACGCATTCGCGCAGGTCCGGTTGGAGCTTGCCGATCGCGGCATGCACCTGCCTGGCGCGCTCGAATCGTTCGACCCCGCGATCCGGCGCGTCATGTCGCGATTCGAGGTGATACTCGTGATCGCCGATGTCGTCGCCCATATCGGTCGGTGTGCGGCAACGCCTCCGGTAATCATCGATCACCAGATTGC
The DNA here is from genome assembly GCA_036274535.1 of Blastocatellia bacterium. Taxonomy (GTDB): domain Bacteria; phylum Acidobacteriota; class Blastocatellia; order RBC074; family RBC074; genus JAJVID01. Next base: position 2,484 of record DASUFM010000051.1, on the reverse strand, counting down.
GGGCGAGCCGCATCAGCCAGTTGGCGAGGTCGCCGGCCTGCGGGTCGTATTGGTCCAGGGATCGGTAGACGCGCACGAAGACTTCCTGCGTCAAATCCTCCGCCGATTCGTGTCTTCCGGTGAACCGGTAGGCGAGGTTGAAGACGCGTCGTGAGTATTCATGCACCACCTGTTCCCAGGCTGCGCTATCTCCGGCGCGACATCGCCGCGCCAATTCTGCGTCCGATTTAATCAATGCCGCATTGGCTCCCACTGTAGGTTGTTCGCTCCTGATCATGGTCTTGGCCGTTATAAGCCCGTCGTCAAACCTTGTCTCCAGAAGCGCTTAACGAACCGGGTCGTGGAAAGGTTCCTGCAAAAAACAGGAAGTCATACATAAAATCACTGTGTGTCAGACATCAATGACCGCTTACTTTATCTCTTTTACGCTCGCCGGTTTTGTGAAAAGTTGATCGGACGCCTGCGCGTTGAGTTTTATTGCCTGGACATTGATACGGCCAGTTTGCACGCTGTCCCGGTAAAAATCGACGATGTTGGGGAATTTCACCCCGTCGTAATCGACGTACTGATTAAAACGAACCTCCTGTTTGGTGAGCTGGCCGTCTTCAGTCTTCTCGTAACTCAGGCTCATCGGCAGGTGAGTTCGCGGGTCGATCAGGATGTACGCGGTCCGATCCCCCTTCAACTTGATCGCGACCAGGTCGGCGCGTTCGCCGGGTCGCGTTTCTTCGCGTCCCGCGTAAGCGACCCCAACTTCGGCGCCTTTCGCCGCCGCGCGCAGAAGCCGCTCTATATCGAACTCCAGGCCTTCCAGGTGTTCTTCGATCTGTTTGTCGGTCTGGTCCTTCAGCGTCTCGGCGTCGCCGTCATAGACCCAGCCGGTCTTGCCGACGTTGACCTGAATGCGGCGGTTCTTCTTTTTGCCTTTGCCGAATTCGGTTCGTTCCTTGTCGGGATAGACTATCCAATCGATGAATTGAATCGGAAATTGCGACATGCCTTTGTCGAACGGCGTGTACTGTCCGGTCGACATAATGCTGGTGAAGCTCAATGAGCGTTCGCCGCCGCGCGCCTGAACCACCTGTTTGATCAGTTCAGCCCCGCGTTCCGCGTTCCTGGGGTCCTTCGGGTCCGCTCGCTGCGCGAGCGCAGTGATCGCCAGAAGCATCGCCGCGCAGCCGATCCCTGCCAATTTGAAAATCGAGAATGGTTTGACGCTGGTGTTCACGCTAAGCTCCTCAAAAATGTTTGTAGCGCCGCCTTATGGCGTTTGAAAAATAAATGCAACAAACTTCTCCCAGGTCGCGGAGCGACCACATGAGACCGGCCCGGCGTTATAACGCCGGGACAATCTCGCGCCAGATCATCAGTCGCGTCAGCGACGGTTGAGATCGCCAATCAGGTTCAATCGTCGCTGACGCGACTGATGCGGCCATCTAACCGCTCCCCCGGCGTTAAAACGCGGGGCTAAGATCAAAAGTCGCTCCGCGACTGAGGAAATTGTCATGGAATTGGCTGAAATTATAACTTCTGGCCGGGAGTCCTCTCAAGAACCTACGGATATATCTTTTCCTTACTTGCCAACATCCTGACAAACTGCTCAATGCGCTTCGCTCGGGTCTCGGCCTTTTTGGCGGTGTGGATGCGGTGCAGGATCGCGTAGCGGTTGCGGCTGTCCAGCGTGGCGAAGAAGGTTTTCGCCACGGCGTTTCGATCCAGTTCGGCCTGAAGATCGTCCGGGATGGCGGCTTTGCTTTGCGGAGCGTAGGCCGCGTCCCATCGTCCGTCCCGCCTGGCGCTCTCCACGGCCTTCAGGCCGGCGGGTTTCATCTGTCCGGTCTCGATCAACCGCAGCGCCTTCTCAGTGTTGATCTTCGACCAGATGCTTTTCGGGCCGCGCGGCGTGAATTTCTGCAGCCATGACGTTTCGTCATGGCTTCTCTTCATCCCGTCTATCCAGCCGTAACACAGCGCTACTTCGAGCGCTTCGTCGTAGGTCACGGACTTTATTCCTGACGCCTTCTTTGCCAGCTTAAGCCAGACGCCGGCGGATTTCGCATGATTTTTGTCCATCCAGGCGGCCCAGTCTTTCTGGCGCTCGAAAGGCATGATTGGCAGATCGGCTTTGACGCCGATGGAAGATTTCGGTTCTTTCGGCATACGCGTAATTTCCCTCAAGTGGAGCTTGTGGCGGCGGTGTTCGCCTGGCGGTTTTGGATTATCAGATAGATTAAGCCGATCAACAGCAGATCTTCCCGCGTCAGAGAGTCATCGCTCTCAGCGATCCAACCCCTGTCACACCATCCCAGACGGTCAACGCGCGCATGGACCCGGGCTTCCCGCTTGAATTCATACCCGGAATTAAACCAGCCGACTCTCTCCAGGCGACCGGGGCCGGCGCTCAAATTCAAATCCCAACCACTGCTGAAGAAACCGCTGGCATTGCAACTTCCGAGAATCCGGTTATTGAGTGGGTCCACCAGC
>DASUFM010000050.1:0-4528 GCA_036274535.1 Blastocatellia bacterium | reverse complement strand
CCGGCGATCGTATCGCCGTGGTTCCGGTCGAGGGAGTAATAGATGACGAAATGGCGAAAACCGTCAACCGCCACCTGAAGCAATACGGCGACGATTCGCGAGTCAAGGCCATCATCCTTCGCGTTGACAGTCCGGGCGGCGGCGTTTCGGCCTCACAGGAGATCTACCGCGAGGTCAAACGCGTCAAGGAAGACAAGAAAAAGAAGGTCATTGTTTCGATGGCCAGCGTGGCGGCGTCCGGCGGTTATTATATCGCCTGCCCCGCCGACAGAATCTTCGCCAATCCGGGCACCGTTACGGGAAGCATCGGCGTGATCGCTGAATGGTTGAATTACAAGGATCTGGCCGAGTGGGCGAAGTTGAAACCGGTAGTATTCAAAAGCGGCGAGTTCAAGGACACGGGCTCGCCGACGCGTGAGTTGACTGAGGCCGAAAAGAAATATTTTCAGGCGATGATTGATGAACTCTACAACCAGTTCGTCGGCGCCGTAACCGAAGGCAGGCAGGGTAAGGGGGAGACGGGAGCCGAACTGACCAGAGAGCGGGTAACTCAACTCGCCGACGGTCGCGTTTACACCGGCGAAACGGCAAAGAAAAACGGACTGGTCGACGAGATCGGTAATTACGAGGACGTGGTCAAGGCGACAGCCAAACTGGCCCAAATCAAAGGCGAGCCGCAGATCGTTACGCCGCCGAAGCAGAGAGAGGGATTAACATTGCTCGACCTGCTGCTCGGGGCGACGAAAATCAAAGATATCTCCCCCAGTCAACTGCCGAATCAGTTGATGGATATCGACAGTTCGGTCAAGTTCAAATATCAATGGAAGTGATCTGTTGTTCTCGAGCTGTTTGATCCAACTCACCGTCAAACGGAGGAGAAATGACTAAAGCAGAATTGGTGGAAGAAGTGGCGCGCGCCGCCGAGTTGACTAAAAAAGACTCGGAGGTGATCGTCGAAGAGGTTTTTAAAAACATTATCCAGGCGCTCAATCGTGGAGAGAAAATCGAATTGCGCGGCTTCGGCAGTTTTCGGGTGCGCCAGCGCGACGCAAGGCGGGGCCGCAATCCCAAGACAGGCGCCCCGGTCGACATCCCAGCCAAACGGGTTCCCTATTTTAAACCCGGCAAAGAACTCAAGGAGTTGATCAACGCCCAGGCGGATGGCGACGGTTTCGCGGCCGGAGTGTTTGACGATGACGATGACGATGACGATGACGTCGACGAAATCGAAAACGTCAATCTGACGGCTGAAGCGGTCGCGGAAAGCTGACCGAACCAACGGCTTTAAGTTCAAATCTGGAGAACACAAAAAGCGCAAAACCAACACAAAAAGCACAAAGAACTATATTGAAAGTCTTGTGCTTTTTGTGTTTCTTCTTTTGTGCTTTTTGTGTTCCCCATCATTATTAGCCGTGTTATGGCAGGTCAGCCTGTCTCTACTTCCGGCTCATCACATAAACTCCGCTTGAGAACGATCCGGCATAGATTTTATTGGCGTCGAACGGATCGGATGCGAGCGACCACAGCTTCAGGCTCGGCGCCTTGCTGATGTCCACTTTCTCCCAATTCGTCCCGCGATCTTTGGAATGGTACAACATGCCGCGAGACTCGTCGCTCACGTACAGTTCATCCGGATTGGCTGAGCTGACGGCGATTGCGACGATGTCGCCTCCCTGAGGCATCCCTCCGCCCCTGATCTCCCAGGAGCGCCCGCCGTCCATCGAGCGGAAAAATCCGGCCGTGGATCCCACGTAAATCGTTTCCGTGTCGCGAGGGTCGCAGACGACGCTGTGAATGCGCCGCGCCGCCTCAGGCACCGCTATTTCCTGGAAGTTCCAACCGTTGTCCCGCGAAACGAACAAGCCGTCATTCGTCCCGATAAATATTGCGCCGGGCAGTTTTGGATTCGTCACGACCGCGCTGACCTTAATTTGCGCCGGCGTCGCGCCGCCTGTCCGGTTGACCGCCTTGAGGACTTTGATCTCTCTCCAACCCTTCTTTTCATCCTCCGTGATGAACACCCCGTTCCATGTCGAAGCGATCATCCAGTTCGATGCGTTTAAGCCGGCCGATGAGGGCTGGGAATCTCCTTCGCCGCTATTCTGGGCGGCGATAACCGGGGTGAATGGCAGGATGGCGAAAATCTGATTCTGGAGGTCGACGAGCGCGTCGGCGGGTTTTGACGGCTTTCGAGATTTTACCACGGCTTTGACCCGCGCTTTTTTCGCGGCGCCTTTTTTCACCTGCGTCCAGTTGCGCCCACGGTCGTCGGAGCGGAACAAGCCATTGTTGGTTCCGGCGTAGATCGTCGCCGGATTGGATTCCGATTGATAAAGCGAAAAGACGTCACGCCCGGCCATGCCGTTCATTGACTGGCGCCAGACGCGGCCGCCGTCCTCGCTGATAAACACTCCGCCGGTCGCGCGGTCGAAGATGACTCCGGCGTAAACGCGCCCGCGCTCCGCCTTATCCGCGATGACCGCGCGGACCTGGCGATTGATGAAGCCGTCGTTGCTGGGCCGGTAACTTCCGCCGCCGTCCTCGCTGATCAAAACGCCGCCGTCCTCGACGCCCAGGAAAATGCGATCAGGACGGTCGGGATGAATGGCGACGGCGTTGATGACCACGCCCGGCGCCGTCATTCTCTTCCATGTATTGGGCTTTCCGCCATCGGTGGAGACGTACAGGCCTTCGGTGGTCCCCGCGAAGATCACATTCGATCTGGTCGGGTGTTGATAAATGACCTGCGTGCGGCGGCTGGTGAATGGAATCCCCTGGAATTTCGTCCACGTCTTGGAGGCGTTAAGCGAGCAGTAGATGCCGCTGCAGGCGCTCATCATCACGGTATCGGGGTTCGAGTGGTCAATGTAAATGGAGAAGATGTCGGAATCATCGATCATCCCCCGCTCCTTCGATGCGGCCCGCTTCCAGGTCTTTCCGGCGTCCGTCGTCTTCCATGGCAGATGATGCGTGCCCACATAGATGACCTTCGCATCCCGCGGATCGATCGCCACGGAATGAAACCCTGTCATATCCGGATTGTTCACAGGAGTGATGCGATTCCAAGTATTGCAGCGATCATTCGTGTAATAAACGCCGTCGCGCGCGGCGACGACCAGCGCGTTCGGATCATTAGCCGACTGAGAGATGCCGCGCACCGAATGCCCGCGCAGCCCCTCGACCGCGCTCCAAGTCCGGCCGTCGTCCTTGCTGAAATAAACCCCGCCGCTGTTCCCACCTTCGGCCAGATCGAACAGAGGTTTCATGCCGACGTAAATAACTCCCGTTTTTTCGCGGTCGTGAAGAATGACAGTGATGCTGGCGCCGGGAAAGTTGATTCCAGGTTTAAGCCTTTTCCAGACGCGCCCTCCGTCGGTCGAGCGAAAGAGGTGGCCGTCATCCGCGCCGATCCAGATGTCATCGGCGTTGCGCGGGTCAATAGCCATCGCGGTCACGTCTCCGCCGAACGGGCCGGTCACTTGAACCATGTCGTTATCCATATCCTCGGGCGCCGCCTGCGCGCCCAGGGAATTTGATTGTGTGAGAAAGACGGGGATGATGAGAAGAAACAACAGGGAGATATATTTCATCTGCTTGGACATCTATAGGCTCCTTATGCCGTAATTTCAGCGCGACGATTTTTGCGGTTCAACGTCCGTCCGGACGCTGACTGAATTGTCTGTTGCTGGCCGGGGTAAATTCGCAGCAAAATGATCGGCCTGAATTCTACCGGCTGGAAAATCTTCTCGCAATGGCAGACAATGGAATCTATGGGTTCTGTGGGGCCCATAGGTCCTACAGAACCTATAGGCGCTATTAACCGATGGTGATGGCAATGAAAAAAAGCTTTGTCGCGTTGTTTATTTGTTCGGCGCTCCTGGTCCAGGCTAAAAGCCAGGGCGGAAATCAGGCCGCGAACGAGCCTTTGACTTTGCCGGCGTTGAACGCAATGCTTCGCCGCGAGGTCGGGCGGAATATGACTGAAGCCGACCTGGCCGCGCGCATCGATCGTTTCGGAATCGCGTTCGATCCGACGCCGGAGGCCGTCAGCCGGCTCAGGGCGAACGGCGCTCATCAGAATTTGATCAACGCCATCAAACGCGCGGCTGACAAGCTCTCGCCGCCGGGCACAGTCGTCGCGACCGGCCCGCAAACCTCCGACCCGTTCATTGAAGAGACGCGCAAGGTAGTGCGCGATTACCTTGACGAACTGCCCGACTTCATCTGCCAGCAGGAGATACAACGCTATGTCGACCTGGACGGGACCGGCGCATGGGAAAGAGCCGACAGGCTGGTCTATGAATTGACCTACAACCGCAAACGCGAATCGTACAAACCGATCAACAGCATTGGCCGTCCTGTAACTCGCCGGATCGACGAGGCTGGTGGCGCCACTTCGACGGGCGATTTCGCTTCGTCGCTTGGATTCGTCTTTGATGTGGAAACGAAGACGGTCTTCAAACCCGCGGGCAAAGAACTATTGGGCAAACGCCAGACGATACTCTACGATTTCACGGTGCCTAAGGAG
>DASUFM010000049.1:0-3613 GCA_036274535.1 Blastocatellia bacterium | reverse complement strand
CGATTCAAAAAATCCGCAATCCGCAATCTGGTCAGGGTAATGGAATAGTCAGCAACACAGCGGGATCGAGGTAAATCCCCTGCCAGCGAACTCCAACGTGCAGATGTGGCGCGGTGGCTCTGCCGGTTTCGCCGCTCAATCCGATGATTTGTCGCTTCGCGACGCTGTCGCCTTCGCGCACTTTGATTTCGGACAGGTGCATGTACAGCGTCGTTAAACCCTGTCCGTGATCGATCACTACGAAACCGCCTTCATAAAACATATCGCGCGCGATGATTACCACTCCGCTGTTCATCGCCTCCACGGGCGTGCCGACTTCGGCGCGGAAGTCCATTCCTTGATGAATGCTCTGAACTTTGCGGTTGAAAGTGCGATGTACTCCGAATTCACTTGTCTCCCTGCCGCCGACCGGGGCTTCGAAATTCCCGGACCACAGCCTGTACGGATTGATATACGCGAAGCTCTCTTTTTTCAGCTCCTGTTCCTTTTTTATTCTCGCCATCGTCTCGGCGTCAGGCTCCGTGTATTGAGGGTGGACGCGGAGCTTTACCGTGCGATATCTCACGCGCCTGATCCTGACAGGGTAGACGTAGGAAAAGCGAGCGCCGCCGGCCGTTGCGCCGGCGAGCTTGAGCCGGCCACTGGCGCCGGCCAGATCGATCCCGACGCCTGCAAAGCCATACCAGGTCTTATCCAACTCATCATAATTGAAGATGACGCTCCGCCCCTGCCATTCGCCGCTGAGCGATTTCAACGCTCTTCGCGATTTGACGCGGAACAGACAGGGCGAACCGCCGCCGATTACCCCGGGCTCCGAAGTGACGTCCAGCGTGACGCGCGACGCGGATTTCGATCCGGTTCTTGCTGACCGCGCCTGGCCCGTGGCAATCGGCGACAAAATCAATAGCGACGTGAGGACTGCAAGGGGGATATTCACTTTTTCAAAGTTTGAATCGGAAGTTGGGTTTACCTGTGACTACTCTATTGTGGCGCGGGTAAACAACTCGCGCCACACATCGGAATCTGGTTCCTTCATTATTGCGTTACAACAGTTCCAACGAGCGCGCCGATGTTTTCCAGTCCATTTCTGGAGCAATACTCAGCCAGACCATCAACGATTTTCATGGACGCCGCCGGGTCGTAAAAGTTCGCGGTGCCGACCTGAATTGCGCTGGCCCCGGCGATGATGAATTCGAGCGCGTCTTCGGTAGTCGCGATTCCGCCGATTCCGATCAGCGGAATCCTGACCGCGCGCGAAGCCTGGAAGACGCACCGGACGGCGATCGGCTTGATGGCCGGGCCCGACAAGCCGCCCGTGACGTTGGCCATGCGTGGCCGGCGCGTGTTGATGTCAATTGCCATTCCGACCGCCGTGTTGATCAGTGACAGCGCGTCGGCGCCGGCGGCCTCGACCGCGCGCGCGATGGCGGCGATGTCGGTTACGTTCGGCGAGAGCTTGACGATGACAGGGCGCGTGGCGGCCCGCTTCACGGCTTCGGTGACCGCCGCCGCCTGCCGCGCGTCGTTGGCGAAACTTTCGCCGCCCGCCTTGACGTTCGGGCACGAAATGTTCAGCTCATAGCCGTGAATGCCATCGCCGTCTTCCAGAATCTCTATCGCTTCGATGTACTCCTCCACGGCGTTTCCGAAGACGTTCGGTATGACGCGCGCGTCATACCGGCGCAGTTCAGGGAGTTTCTCTTCCACGAACGCGCGGGCGCCGATATTTTGCAGCCCGATTGCGTTCAGCATTCCGCCGTGCGTTTCGACGATACGCCACGGGGCGTTGCCGCGCATAGGCCTGGCTGACAGTCCTTTCGTGCAGATCCCGCCGAGCTTGTTCAGATCGATCAATTCGGCCATATCCAGCCCGTAGCCGCACGTGCCGCTGGCCGTCAGCACCGGATTGTTGAAGCGTATGCCCGCGATTTCAATTGAGAGTAGTGATGAATGCGAATCAGCCATTTTTCAGTCTGCTATGGAATTCGAGAAAAAGAATTTCAGCCACGAATGAACACGAATGAGCGCGAATGATCTTTCCGGTCTCGCCCGGTCTTGCATGCCGTTCAGCTGTCATTTTCTTGCCCTTATTCGTGAATACTCGCGTTCATTTGTGGCCGAAAACATTTCCTTGAGAGCTGTCTTTTACCAGTCGCCGCAACAGTTCTTTGTCTTTATCATAAGTCAGGCGGTCAATGGCATCGAGCGCGGAGACCCATTCGTAATGTGACACCTCGTGATTCGGCTCGAATTCGCATTCGCCCTCAGGTTCCATGTGCCAGTAGAAGACCACCTTCGGCTTGCTCTTCACATTATAAGCGGTGTAACCGGCGAAGCCCGTGATCACGGTGTCGTACCCGGTCTCCTCCTTGACCTCGCGTTGCGCCGCCGCGTCCCAGCCCTCGCCCTCTTCAATATGGCCTTTAGGCAGAGTCCAGTCCTGGTGTTTAGGTCGCAGGATCAGCAGCACCTCGCGCCCCTGCGGCGCGTCGCGCCAGACGACCCCGCCCGCCGCGTAAGTGATTTTTAGATTGTTCATAGAACCTCCCATCAAATTACCAATGTAATTCTTCTCCCCAAAAGACAGGCCCGTCAGTGCAGACCTTTTTGTAGACGAAACCTTCGGGACAATCGTCATTAACCGCTACCGCGCATCCGACGCAGACGCCGTAACCGCAGCCCATCGGCGCTTCCAGCGAAAGCTGTGAAGGCGCGCCGAACCGGCCGGCCATCTGCGCGACTCGATGCAGCATCGGGTCGGGGCCGCAGGCGTATATGATCGTCCGCGCGCCGCTTCTCGAATTCAGGTGTTTTTCAAGTGGCGCGGTGACAAAACCCGTCGCTCCCAGGCTGCCGTCCACGGTCGCGCAAATGACATTCTCTTCATGCAGCAGCCCGATAAAATCATTAAGTCCGCAAAGATCGCCACGGCTCGCGCCGCCGATGAAGAGTTTCACAGGCGTATTCAGCCTGACCAGCTCTTCGGCCAGCATAAAAAGCGCCGCCGAGCCGACCCCGCCCGCCACCAGCAGCGCCTCTCGCCCGCGCGCCGCTTCGACGTCGTAAGTGTTTCCCAGCGAGCCGAGAAAATCCACCTTGTCTCCGGGCCTTAAAGTCGCCAGCGCCCGCGTGCCGCGCCCCAGAATCTGGTAAATGAAATCAACACATGGCGCGCCGTCTACGGTCAGGCTACGGTAATAGGCCATCGCGCGGCGCAGCAGCGGTTCAATAATTCCGTGCGGCTTGATCATCGCGAACTGGCCCGGCAATACCGGAATCTTCCGATCGAGACGCAGTCGCAGATAGCCATATCTGCGTCCAGACCCGCCATCGGGCCCAGCTAAGATTAGGTCGTTGCGTTCAACAGTCGTTACAGTGTCTATCATTATGGGCGTCACGCGGTATTCGCCGTCGAAGCCGCGTAATCTGCATTGGGGATATGGGAAGTAAGACTGAGTGTAGCAGAACGAAATCGAGAGTGGCAAAGAGTTTACAGGCTTCCTCGCTCCGTGTATCGTTGCTTTTACTCGACTGGCGAGGCCGCCAAATAATCAGACGAATCTATGAAGGCCAATAAAATTATCGCGGGAAGCGTCATTGCGCTGGTCTTGCT
>DASUFM010000048.1:0-3566 GCA_036274535.1 Blastocatellia bacterium | reverse complement strand
CAAACTGTTCAGCCCATCTTTGTTCATAAACAGCATCACGAAATCCGTTGACTGGGCGCCGATCTGCAACCCGAAGCTGCCGCCACCCAAAGTGAAAAAGGCCGGAGCGCTCCAGCCTGCCGTCGCGCGGCAACTGGCCACACCGCGTCCGCCGCGCCCGCCGAAAATGAACCCGGCTTTGAAGACCGACGGAAAGACCGCCACACATTCAGCGCCATCCAGTAATTCCTGGGGAATCCCCTTGTCAGGCGTGTCCATAATCTCGCGAAAGACTCGCGCCGCCTTTTCTGACTGGCCAGCATCATCCTTGAGGTTCTTATCAGCCTGCGCTTGCGCTACCGCGCCGACCACCAGCGCCAAGCTGAAAGCCGCTGCTATCCTGATCATTGACCTAAATCAGGCCACACAACATTGGTACACAGGTTCAACCACGGGGGACACTGGGAACACGGGGATGACTATGGTTATTGCCTTTCCCCGTGATGCCCCGTGATCCCCGTGGTTCGATCTGTCCCAATGTTTGTTGTTCCGATTTAGATTTCATATATTCCTTTCTCAAAGTTCGTATCCCATCTCGCTTTCGATGCGTGGCGATGAGTCGACGCATCCGTGTAGCTCTTGCCGCAGCGAAGGGAATGTCAGCATCTTCAATTAAGTAGGAATATATTGCCGTCCAATAGTGGACAAGGTCGGGAAGAATGATGGTGGGAATTAGCAGGAATGTGTGGGGGCGGATAATGTAAGATCTGCGCGCGCCAGGCTACGGGTCGCCTGATTGAGTCACCAAACTATCGTTTGAACCTCCGCGCGTTAGGAGAGCTGAGCAAGGTAATCAGCGAGCTTCTTTTCCTTGATGATGAGAAAGTGATCCTCGCTCGTCTCAATCAGCCCGAGGTTATGAAAGCGCTGCATAAACATGCTGATCCGGGGCCTTGTGGAACCGACCATCTCCGACAATTCTTCATGCGTGATTTTCTGTTCGATGCGAATGCTGCGCGGGTCTTTTTTACCCATGGTGCGCGCCAGTTGCAACAGTGTCTGCCCCAAGCGCTGTTCGCTATCGACCGTCACCAGATTGGCGATGACCTGCTGTTGATCGGCGATCCGCGCCGCCAGGTACTGCACGAAGCCCTCAAACAGCGCGTCGCGGCCTAAACACGCAAAGAAGTCAGAACAAGGGATTTGTTTTATGACCGTTTCTTCCATGGCGACCGCTGTTTCCAGCCGCACGCTCAGGCCGGACAGGCACAACTCGCCGAAAATATCACCCGCCGCATGGATGGCTAACAGGCATTCTTTCCCTTCAGTCGAGAGCATGAGCAATTTGATTTGTCCGCTCTCGATGAAGTAGACCATCTCATCATTGTCTCCACATGTGTAGACGTGATCGTGTTTTGCAATCGTGACGGCTCGTGTATTGAGGGTCTCCCGCCGCAGTGACTCACGCATTTGTTGTTTGAACAGATCAGCTTGGGGCGTTTCTTGAATCATGGTTGTATCACCGGTTTGCCGCTGGCGCCGTGGGCCGTTTGACTCAGGGCGTTCGTTACTTGTGAGCGATGGTCCTCGCTCAACTGGTCAACAGTCACTCCGTACGCTCACAGCGCATTTCGCAAATTGTCTTCTGTATTCGCGCCACGATCATACACATCGCGGTAGATCTGCAACTTGCCGCTCTCAACCGTTACGGTTTCATAGCGCAGGGAGGAGACAAAAACACGTGTCTGGAGACGCTTATCCGACGCTGACATGTTCGAGTATCGAAGGACTCATGGCGGGTTTCGGCGCCGGAGTCTCTTCGGCCAACGCCAGGCTCAGCACATCCATTCTTAGCCCGTCGGAGAGCTACTGCAGAAGGATTTCCTGGCCGTTGTTGAAACGGATGGCGTCGCGATATCTGAACGGTTCGGCCGTTAATTGGATGAACGTCACTTCCTCATGCCGTTCTAACCCGAACTGCTTCTGCATGGGCGACGGAATCCCATCCACATGCAAACGCGCGCCTGAGGGAATGCAAACCGCCGGAAGCGCTCTCTTCAAATCGTCGTTTATCCATCTCCGTTGATTTTCAACACAGCATTTGAATCTCGCCCACACCCACGCGCCCACCGGGGCCGGTTTGTCGAGGTTCCTCAGATCGGTTACTGAAGCCAGCCCTTTCGAGCCGGTGTGAAACCTGTGAACGAACAACTGCTCGCCTTCATTGGCAAGCCGGTTCTTGACGCCATGCAAAGAGTAATCGCACATATGTTTTACCTCGGTCATTGACTCGACCCCGATCAGGAAGAGCGGCTCAGTAAGAAGACTAACGAAACAGCTCACGTGCGAGGGTTGACACCACCTTCATAACTGGCCCCACCATACGGCTGCGGCGGCTGCGCGACGCGCTGAAATTGCTCACCAGCAGCGCGCCGACGCCGACGCCGACGCCGAAAGCGATCAAGGTCGTTTTGCCGGGGTTCTCGCGGCCGTAATTAATCGCCTTCTCGTATTGTTCGCTCAGCTTCTTGTTCGCTTGATCGTAAGCTTCGCCGGCCTTCTGCTTCGCCTGATTTATTATCTCCGCGCCGCGATCCTCAACCTGTTCGCGCGCGGCGTGAGCGGCATCTCTCACTTTGTCAGTCACTGTTTGACCGCTATCGGAAGTGGCGCGCGCCGTCGATGTCGCCGCCCCGGTCGATTTGATTTGCTGCGGCTGATCCTGAATATTTGGTTCCATATTGCGTTCCTTTTATTTGATGGTTTATGGCCTTAAACAATTAAGCTAAGCATCGCGCCCTTTGAACGCGCGGCTCAACTTGCTTCTCAGATATGCGGTTGCCGCTTTCGTTACCAGAGCCGCCGCCGCCGCCTTCAGCGCGCCGCCTGTCGGTCGCCGGCGAAATCGGGAGCCGATGCGATTTCGCGCTTGATCGGCTATGTCTTCGACGCTCTCCGCTAAAGCTTCCATAATCCGCTCGCGCGGACTGGGCTTGCTTTTGAAAATCCCGGCGAACAGGCAGCCCACGCCGAACGCGAGGCCGAGAGCCAGATACGGATGATCTCCGACCTGCGCGCGCCAGTCGACCGCCCTTTGCACGTGCCGATCCAATCGGTTGATTGTTTCAGCAAAGGCTTCTTTCTTGGCCTCGATCTCCTGGCGTAAATCTTTCGAGCTGCGCTCCGCAGGTTCTGGCGCAGACGGGATATCTGCGATTCTTTCCAGTGTGATTCCGCTCAATGTGTTACCTCCTTCGGCGCCGATTCAAAGCCGACAGAATATTCAATCAGGAAGAGCGGCGTTTAAAATTGAGCAAGCCTCTCTTAAAGAAGAGCGTCGCCAGCGCTCCCAGCGCCGCGCCGAAGATCAAGGCCGACGTCGCCGGACCGGTATAGGTCGCGAGCGCGATAATGCCCGCCGCAAAGAGCGACATTGCCGCCAGTAGTCCGAAGGCGACCCCCGCGGCAATGATCAACGCGGCCGAGCTGTACAGACGCGCCTTGTCGCGTAACTCAGCCTTGGCCAGAGCCACTTCGCCTTTCACCAACTCGGTCGATTGCGTCATCAAATCGCCCAGCAAATCTCC